>JBEDHT010000130.1:0-2629 GCA_041174025.1 Pseudomonadota bacterium | reverse complement strand
AACCGGAAGGCCATGGCGTGGTGGACATGCAAAAAGCCATCACCATTTCCTGCGATACCTTCTTTTACGGCCTCGCGCACGAAATGGGCATTTACGCGATGACGGACTTTGTCCGCCATTTCGGTTTCGGCCAGAAATCCGGCATCGACATCGCCGGTGAACTGGAAGGCCTGCTGCCCACCCCGGAATGGAAAAAACGGCGCTGGAACCAGCCGTGGTATCCGGGTGAAACCGTGATTTTCGGCATCGGCCAGGGCTACATGCTGTCGACGCCGATGCAGCTGGCACAAGCGACCGCCATCTTCGCCAATAATGGCGTAGCGATGAAACCGCGCATCGTCGCCAGCATTCAGGACGCGCGCAACGACAGCATCAAGCCGGTCGACCCGGTCATCGTCGACCGCGTCGAGTTGCACGCCGACAATGTCGCCATCGTCAGAAAAGGCATGGAAGACGTCACGCTGCCGGGCGGAACCGCTGTCTCGGTCGGCGCTGGCGCGCCTTACACGGTCGCCGCAAAAACCGGCACGGCACAGGTGGTCGGCATCAAGCAGGGCGAAAAATATGATGCCAGCAAGCTGGACGAGCGCCACCGCGACCACGCCCTCTTCATCGCCTATGCGCCGGCAGACGACCCCAAGATCGCGCTGGCAGTTATCGTTGAAAACGGCGGCGGCGGCGGCGCGACTGCCGGTCCGATCGCACGCAAAGTGATCGATTATTACCTGCTGGGCAAAGAGCCGGTGCCGGTCGAAACACCTGCAACAACAGGCGCTGCCCCGACACCGGCGCCTGTTTCAGTAGGAGCAGCACCTGCGGCAACACCCACAGCAACACCCACAGCAACACCCACAGCAAACGGAGACCATCAACATGATTGAGCGGCTGATCAACCGACTGTTCAAACATATCGACGGCTTTTTGATGGGCAGCGTCGCCCTCACCCTGCTGCTCGGTCTTTTCGTGCTCTACAGCGCTTCCGGCGGAAATCCGGCGCGCATGATGGCGCAGCTGACCAACATCTCCGTCGCGCTGGTAGTGATGTGGGTGGCTGCCAACATCCCGCCCCAGCATCTGGAACGGGTGGCCTTGCCGCTCTATCTGCTCGGCTTGGTGTTGCTCGCCGGTGTCGCCATGTTCGGCGAAATCACCAACGGCGCCAGACGCTGGCTTGACCTCGGCGTTGCCCGCATCCAGCCTTCCGAACTGATGAAGATCGCCGTGCCGATGATGCTGGCCTGGTATTTCGCCAAGCGTGAAGCGACATTACAACTCGTCGATTACATCATTGCGGCAATCTTTCTTGCCGTACCGGCAGCGTTCATCCTCAAGCAGCCCGATCTCGGCACCACGCTGCTGATCGTCGGCTCCGGCATCTTTGTCATTTACCTGGCCGGCTTCAGCTGGAAGCTGATTCTGGGGTTGTCTGCCACCTTTGCCGCATTGGCACCGGTGTTATGGGGGCTGTTGCACGACTACCAGCGCCGCCGCATCATCATTCTGTTCGACCCGCACCAGGACCCGCTGGGGGCCGGCTACCACACCATTCAGGCAAGCATCGCCATCGGCTCCGGCGGCCTGGCCGGCAAGGGCTGGCTCAACGGTACGCAATCGCAACTGGATTTTATCCCGGAGCGCACCACGGACTTCATTCTGGCGGTGTTCGGCGAGGAATTCGGCCTGCTCGGAAACCTTTTCCTGCTCCTGCTGTTCACACTCATCATCGGACGCGGCATGCTGATTGCAGCGCAGGCACAGAACACATTCTGCCGCCTGCTGGCAGGCAGCATCACGCTGACCTTCTTTACTTATGCCTTCGTCAACATCGGCATGGTCAGCGGCATCTTGCCCGTGGTCGGCGTACCGCTGCCGCTGATCAGCTATGGCGGCACATCGCTGGTGACGTTGATGCTGGGCTTTGGCATTCTGATGAGCATACAAACCCATAAAAAACTGGTAGCGACCTGATGAAACTGATCAAGATCACTGCAATCATTGCGTTCAGCCTTGTGCTGGCCGCCTGTGGCAGCAGGCCGGTGAAGCCGGACTCGCCCGGCGCCGCCGGCAGCGATAGCAGCCAGGGCTCAGCCAGGGGTGGCGGCTATTATCTGGATGACGGCCCCGGCAATATTTCCGAAGCTGAAATAGCGCGGATTCCTGATGCCGTGCCGCGCACGGAAAACATACGCGCGGCCAACAGCCGTCCGTATACCGCACTCGGCCGCCAATACGTGCCGATGAAGAACTATCAGCCATACCGCGAGCGCGGCGTTGCTTCATGGTACGGCAGACGCTACCACGGCAACCAGACCGCCAGCGGCGAACCCTATGACATGTACGCGATGACCGCAGCCCACACGACGCTACCGATTCCCAGTTACGTGCGCGTCACCAATCCGCAAAACGGCCGCAGCGTGGTGGTGCGTGTCAACGACCGCGGCCCCTTTCTGCACGACCGTCTGATTGACCTTTCCTACGTGGCGGCACACAAGCTCGGCATCGTGCAAAAAGGCAGCGGCCTGGTCGAAGTCGAGTGGATAGACACCCGCCCGGAAACCATGGCGCGCACTGCGCCCGCTAACGGCAGTAATACCGGCAACACTGCCGGCAACAAGGCAGCCGGTGTTTA
>JBEDHT010000129.1:0-4227 GCA_041174025.1 Pseudomonadota bacterium | reverse complement strand
AGGCCGAGACTGAAGAAACCGGCGAGTAAGTGAAGTAGCCAGCTGCTACGCAGTGAGTTCGGGTTCGCTTGAAACGAACCTGGATTGCGTAACTGCTGTGCAGCAGCAAAGAAAAGCCCGCGAAAGCGGGCTTTTCTGATTCTGCAGCAGCTGAATGCCTGGTGTACGGTTTTGACTCTGCCTGTTCTGCCATGCTGCTGGATGTTGCTGCTTTTATTCGGTGTCCGCTTTGGTTTGCGTTTGCGCCTCGATTTCCGTTCGCGTCCGCTCGGCCGCCTGATCAATGATGATATTCACGCCCTCCGCATTCTGCATGACCTCGCGCGGTTCTTCGGCGATTTTCGGTATGGCAGGGTCGCTCGGCGAGCAGCCGGTCAAAAATATGGCAGACAGCAGCAAATAAAGCGGTGACTTCATGATCTTCTCCTTGTTGCAGGCTTGCAGCCATAGTGACTTAAAGGCATTATGCAGCATCTTGTTGATGCAATGAATAAAGGTAATAAGATGAATCATTATTTGGCAGCAATTTCGCGCATTTTTCTCGGTACGATTTTTCTTGGTCCCGTCATCATCCGGCTCTCGTCAATCATGAGCCAGCCGGATGGGTATGCAGCCTATCAGGCCTTGCTGGGTCATCTCGGATTGCCCGGCATTTTTGCGCCGGTCATCATCCTGATTCAGCTGGTGGGCGGTGGTGCATTGGTGCTTGGCTACGGCACACGCTTCGTGGCATTCTTTCTGGCGGCATTCGCGCTGTTTCTGGCGTTCGTGCTGGGGCGCATGCAGCCGGAAGTCATGTTCCTTTACATGGGCATTGCCGGTGGTCTGGTGATGCTGGCGCTGAATCCGGATACCCCGTTCAGTCTCGACAATCTGAAGAAATAAACACGGCAACATCGGCGCCATTCCCGCTATCGCGGGAATGGCGCTTTTGTATTTGTCATAGTGTATTTGTCAATTTTTCAGGGTGATTGGTGCTGCATCAGGCAGCCGTGAGATTTTTCGGCAACTGGAAAACCACGTTTTCCACCACGCCCTGTAATTCCTTTACTTCCGCATCGCCCAGCTCGCTCAAACGGGCGATTACTTCCTGCACCAGCACTTCCGGTGCCGAGGCGCCGGCAGAAATGCCGATGCGCTTTTTACCGGCCAGCCATGCCGATTGCAACTGGCTGGCGTTGTCGACCATATAAGCTTGCACGCCCTGATTCTGCGCGACTTCACGCAGACGGTTGGAGTTGGAGCTATTGGGCGAACCGACCACGATGACCAGATCACAGTCTTTCGCCATGATCTTGACCGCATCCTGCCGGTTTTGTGTGGCGTAACAGATGCTGTCGCTCTTTGGCCCCTGAATCAGCGGAAACTTGCATTTCAGCGCGTCGACAATCATGGCGGCGTCATCAATCGACAGGGTGGTCTGTGTCACATAGGAAAGCTTGCTTTCGTCCTTGACCTCGAGCCCGGCCACATCTTCAGGCGTTTCCACCAGGTAGATACCCCCATCGGATTGCCCCATGGTGCCTTCTACTTCCGGGTGCCCCTTATGGCCGATCATGACGATTTCCCGCCCGGCGGCGTGCATCTTGGCGACTTCGATATGGACTTTGGTTACCAGCGGACAGGTAGCGTCGAACACGCGCAGACCGCGGCTCTCGGCCTCGCTGCGAATCGCTTTGGAAACACCGTGGGCACTGAAAATCAGGGTGTTGCCGGCGGGGACTTCATCGAGGTCCTCGATGAATATCGCCCCTTTGCGTTTGAGTTCATCGACGACGAATTTGTTGTGTACCACCTCGTGCCGCACGTAGATCGGTGCGCCGAATTTTTCCAGCGCCTGTTCAACGATGATGATCGCGCGGTCAACGCCTGCACAAAAGCCGCGTGGATTGGCGAGCAGAATATCCATGGATTCCTTCTTGGTCATATGCATAAAATCCTGATCAGTTGCCGAGCCAATGTGCGAAGGTCAGCAGCATGAGCAAGCCCACCATCAGGAACAGCACACGCCAGACCAGGCCGATGGCGCTTTGCAAGCCATCGGCATCGGCTTCGTCGCCCAGGCCCAGTTCGGGGCGGAAAACGATGATACCCTTGTCCGGCAAGGGCTCGCCCAGCCTGACGCCGAGCGCGCCGCTACCGCTGGCCAGTATGATGCCCAGTGCTTTCTCCGGCCAGGCGGAGGCCTGCGTGCGCCAGCAATAGATGGCGTCTTCAAAATCGCCGACGATGGCAAAACTGACGGCTGTCACACGTGCCGGCAGCCAATCGATCCAATCGAATACGCGCACGGCAAATTGGCTGAAAGTGTTGCCGTCCAGTGGCTGCCATTCGAGTCTGAGCAGATAGCTCAGGCGGTAAAGCACCGCGCCTGCCGGGCCCAGCAAGGCAAACCAGAGTACCGGGCCGAACAGCCCGTGATGCGAGCGTTTCAAGGCGGTTTCTATGCTGACGCGGCAAAGCTGTGCGTGCGTATAGTGATCTGCATCGGTGCCTTCCCAACTGGTAAAAAGTTCACGTGCAAGATCGATATTCTGGTCGCGCAGTGCAGCGACGATCTGCTCGGCGCGACGTTCGAACTGGCTGAAGCGCAGCACAAGATAGAGCACGGCAACAGAGAACAGCAGACCAAGCAGGAAATTGATGGATAACAGTACGAAATAGAGCACGCCGGTCAGCAGGGCCGGCAACAATGCACCTGCCATCCAGGCGAGCATGCCGTGCAACTGCTTGCCATCGTTGAAGTTGCGTTCCAGCCACTGCGCATAAGGCTGGTAGTAGCGCTGCAGCAGATCGAGCTGACGGTGTGGCCGGTAGTAAGTCAGCAGCAGTGCGGCGAGCAGGGCGAGAAAATTCATGCGTCAGCTCCTAGCATGACGGATTGCACGGGTTCTTCCAGCGGCATCTCAACATGCAGCACACTGGATTTGACAATCTCCAGCGTCGGCAGGTGCAGTGTGGTCTGATGCTTTTCCGAGTATTCGAGCAGGGCAGAATAGGCTTTACCATAAGCGAACAGCGGATGTGCCTTGATCTCGGCGACGACCACTTTTCTGACGGGTATGGTGTCAATCTTGAGCGGTGCGGCGGGCATCGCATCCTTGTCGATGAGGAAGCCGGTACGCGCTTTCAGCGCTGCATGGGGCGTTGTTCTGGGGTCGGACAGAATCAGCGACACCTGCGCGCCCGGCGCTATGCCTTGCTGTTTCAGATAAAACAGGACTTCATCCTGCCGGGCTGCGAGCTTGGAATAAGCCCCTTCGGCATCGAGATAGGCATAAGTGTAATCGCCGCGCTCCGCCGTCTCGACGCTGGCCGACGAGAACAGCCCCCACCACCATAGAATGACGATGACGGGGAGCAGGAAAACAATCAGAAAATACGGCCAGTGTTTTTTCATGTAATGCGCGCTGACACCGCAGGTGCCACCGATGAATGAATAGCCCAAAAGATACCACAATCTGCAAGGCCCATACACTATGCCGCCTTGAATCGGAGGCTTGATGCGGGCATTGTTGGTATAATCGCCTGATTATAAAAATCAGACATGAAATCAGACTGCTTACGCCTGTATCCAACATGAAAAATACCGCCACATTGCTCATCACCTGTCCGGACCGCAAAGGGCTGGTTGCCGCCATTGCCGATTTTCTTTACCGGCACGATGCCAACATTCTTCACGCAGACCAGCACCAGGACAGCGAGAACAATCTTTTTCTGATGCGGGTTGAGTGGGATCTGGAAGGTGCTTCACTGGGTCTGGATGATTTTGCCGGGCATTTTGCCCCCATTGCCAGCCGCTTCGAGATGGACTGGCAACTGAAATCGACGCAGAAGCGTCCGCGCGTGGCTATCATGGTGTCCCAGTATGACCACTGTCTGGCCGACCTGCTGCATCGCCATCAGAGCGGTGAGCTGAACTGTGAAATTCCGTTGATCATCAGCAATCATAGACATACGGAAAAGCTGGCCGCGTTCTACGGCATTCCCTTTCACCTGATCGAAGTCAGCAAGGAGACCAAGGCCGAGGCCGAAGCCAGACAATTCGCCCTGTTCGACCAGCATCAGATAGACCTTATCGTGCTGGCGCGCTACATGCAGATTCTTTCACCTGAATTCGTGCAGCGGTATCCGCAGCGCATCATCAATATCCACCATTCCTTCCTGCCCGCTTTTATCGGCGCAAGGCCCTACCACCGCGCTTTCGAGCGCGGGGTGAAGCTGATC
>JBEDHT010000128.1:0-2927 GCA_041174025.1 Pseudomonadota bacterium | reverse complement strand
TGGTGCCGCTGGTCTTCGCCACCGGCCCCGGCTCGGAGATTCAGCGCCCGCTGGCAATTGTCGTCATCGGCGGACTGGTGAGCTCAACCCTGCTGACCCTGATCCTGCTGCCGATTCTTTACCGTCGTTTCGGGAGACCATAAGATGGAACACGCCTTGTTAACGCTGAACATTCCGCCACAACTGGAAGAAACAATGGTCGACTGGCTGCTGGAACACAACCCTGCCGGCGGTTTCACCAGCCTGCATGTATATGGTCATGGCAGCGGGCTTTCCGCCATGAGCGTGAGCGAACAGGTGATGGGCCGGCAAAAGCGCGTGCAATTCGCCATCCACGGCGAACTTGCCGCCCTGCAAAACCTGCTGGCACAACTGCATCGGGATTTTCCGGCAGCAGGACTGCACCATATGCTGACGCCTGTCATCAGCGCCGGGCCGATCGCCGGAGAATCTGCGCAGTGAATATTGCTTCTGAAAAACAGTCAGCCACAGAGGACACAGAGCTGCTAAACCCCTGTCAAATTAAGGGTTTTCCGCCAGCGGAACGCTCCTTTTGCTTGCATTTCATGCCACTTTCGCGTAACTTCGGGCCATTGCTGGGGGTCTGCGAAATCGGTGATTTGGCAGTGAGAAACACCCTTTGAACCTGATGCGGGTCATGCCGCCGTAGGGAAGCATCGAACATGCTTCCCTATTGATAAACAGTAGCGGAAGCTTTTTTATGCTTCCCTGCAAGTAAAACCATAGGGAAGACGGCGTCGCCACGCTCCCTATGCCATCTGAAACTGGAGCACTATCGTGAACGCAACCGACAAAAACCTCACCCAATTCCTCAACGAAACGGCCGAAGTCGATCCCGGCACCACACAGCCGTTTGCCAAATCGCGCAAAATCTACGTGGAAGGCTCACGGCCGGATATCCGCGTGCCGTTCCGCGAAATCAGCCTGTCCGACACGCCGTCTGCCTTCGGTGCGGAAAAGAACCCGCCAGTCGTGGTTTACGATACCTCCGGTCCTTATACCGACCCTGACGTCAACATCGACATCCGCAACGGCCTGCCTGCATTGCGCGCGGGCTGGATCGCCGAGCGCAACGATACCGAGGAACTGGCAGGCCCCACTTCAACTTATGGCCAGCAGCGCCTGAACGACCCGGCGCTTGCGCAAATGCGCTTCAATCTGCACCGCAAACCGCTGCGTGCGAAGCCGGGCCATAACGTCAGCCAGATGCACTACGCGCGCAAGGGCATCATCACGCCGGAAATGGAGTTCATCGCCATCCGCGAGAACCAGCGCCGCGAAAACATGAGTGAACTGCTGCAAACGCAGCATCCGGGCCACAGCTTCGGCGCCAGCATCCCCAAGATCATCACGCCGGAATTCGTACGCGATGAAGTAGCCCGCGGCCGCGCCATC
The DNA here is from genome assembly GCA_041174025.1 of Pseudomonadota bacterium. Taxonomy (GTDB): domain Bacteria; phylum Pseudomonadota; class Gammaproteobacteria; order Burkholderiales; family Methylophilaceae; genus UBA6140. Next base: position 1,511 of record JBEDHT010000128.1, on the reverse strand, counting down.
ATCCCTGCCAACATCAACCACCCGGAAATCGAGCCGATGATCATCGGCCGTAATTTCCTCGTCAAGATCAACGCCAACATCGGCAACTCCGCGCTGGGTTCTTCCATCTCCGAAGAAGTCGAGAAAATGGTCTGGGGCACGCGCTGGGGCGGCGACACCGTGATGGACCTGTCCACCGGCAAGAACATCCACGAAACGCGCGAATGGATCATCCGCAATTCGCCGGTACCGATCGGCACCGTGCCGATCTACCAGGCGCTGGAAAAGGTCGACGGCAAGGCCGAAGACCTGACCTGGGAGATTTTCCGCGACACCCTGATCGAGCAGGCAGAACAGGGCGTGGATTACTTCACCATCCATGCCGGTGTGCGTCTCGCCTACATCCCGATGACCGCCAAGCGCATGACCGGTATCGTCAGCCGCGGCGGCTCCATCATGGCCAAGTGGTGTCTGGCGCACCACAAGGAGTCGTTCCTGTACGAACACTTCGAAGAAATTTGCGAGATCATGAAGCAGTACGACGTCAGCTTCTCGCTGGGCGACGGCCTGCGTCCCGGCTCCATCTACGACGCCAACGACGAAGCGCAATTCGCCGAATTGAAGACACTGGGCGAACTCACCCAGATCGCCTGGAAGCATGACGTGCAATGCATGATCGAGGGCCCGGGCCACGTGCCCATGCACATGATCAAGGAAAACATGGACCTGCAGCTGGAACATTGCGGTGAAGCCCCGTTCTACACGCTCGGACCGCTGACGACCGACATCGCCCCAGGCTATGACCACATCACTTCCGGCATCGGCGCCGCCATGATCGGCTGGTACGGCTGCGCCATGCTGTGCTACGTCACACCGAAGGAGCATTTGGGCCTGCCGGACAAGGAAGATGTACGCGTCGGCATCATCACCTACAAGATTGCCGCCCACGCCGCCGACCTCGCCAAGGGTCATCCCGGCGCGCAGATTCGCGACAACGCGCTCTCCAAGGCACGGTTTGAATTCCGCTGGGAGGACCAGTTCAACCTCGGCCTCGATCCGGAAAAAGCCAAGGAATTCCACGACGAAACCCTGCCACAGGAAGGCGCCAAGCAGGCACACTTCTGCTCCATGTGCGGCCCGCACTTCTGCTCCATGAAAATCACACAGGACGTGCGCGACTATGCCGACAAACTGGGCGTCGATGAAAAAGAGGCGCTGCAAAAAGGCATGCAGGAAAAAGCGATTGAATTTGTGAAGAAGGGCAGCGAGGTCTACCAGAAAGTCTGACGCTTTTTGGTAGCGCGTGGCAGTTCAAGGCATGCCGGCGGTTAAAAACCGGCTGGCATCGCCGCTACCATTGAATAACCTGTAGCTCAAACAAAACAGCCTGCCGGCAAATACCGGCAGGCTGTTTTTTTATGGCAGATCAAACGCAAGTCATGCGCCGAAAAGAATCGTGACCGGCAATTACTTTTAGAGGTGGTTTATTGCCATACAGCAGTCACTGCATCTTTTCGGCAACCATTCTTAAA
>JBEDHT010000127.1:0-3420 GCA_041174025.1 Pseudomonadota bacterium | reverse complement strand
TCGTCGAGCTGGTTCGCGACCGTGCCGAGCGCTTCATCATATTTTGTGACGATCTGTCATTCGAGGCAGGCGAGGCCGGATACAAGGCTTTGAAGGTGGTGCTGGACGGTTCGCTCGCTTCAACATCCGAAAACGTGCTGGTTTATGCCACTTCGAACCGGCGCCATCTGATGCCGGAATTCATGCAGGAGAATCTTGAGACACGCTATCTCGGCGAAGAAATCCGACCCGGCGATACGACAGAGGAGAAAGTGTCGTTGTCCGAACGCTTCGGCCTCTGGTTGTCGTTCTACGCGTTCGATCAGGATGAATATCTCGACATTGCCCGCCAATGGCTGGCGGGCTTCGGCATCGAGACATGGGATGATCAAACGCGCCGCGCCGCTTTGCAATTTTCACTGAGCCGTGGTGCACGCAGCGGCCGCATCGCCTACCAGTTCGCCCGCGATTATGCGGGTAGCCGTGCGCTTGCCGCGATGGCTACGGAGCAGATCCAGGCGGAGCGTTCCCCAAGCGGGGGCAAGCAGAGCTGATGACGGATTCCAGAGTGACGCACGCGGCCGTGGCTGTGCTGGTCAGGCCGGATGGTGCGGTGCTGCTCGGCCAGCGCCCGCAGGGAAAACCATGGGCGGGCTGGTGGGAATTCCCCGGCGGAAAGATTGAGGCGGGCGAGTTGCCGATTCAGGGATTGCAGCGCGAGTTGCATGAAGAGCTTGGCACCGAGGCGCTGGAAGTTTATCCCTGGCTGACGCGCAGCTTTGATTATCCGGAAAAAACCGTCAAGCTGCATTTCTTCATGGTGCATCGCTGGTCGGCCGAGCCGCATGGCAAGGAAGGGCAGGCGCTGGTCTGGCAACATCCCGACCGCATTGAAGTGGCGCCGCTGTTGCCGGCCAACGCGCCGGTCGTCAAGGCACTCACGTTGCCGCGCATTTATGGCATCACCGATCTGGCGGAATCCGGCGAGCACTTGTTTTTCTCGCGGCTGCAAGCAGCACTGGACGCCGGCCTGAGACTGATCGAGGTGCGCGAGAAACAGTTGGGTTCAGAGGCGCTAGAATCGTTTGCGCGGCGCGTGATGGCGTTTTCGAAGCCTTACGGCGCAAAGGTGCTGATCAATGGCGATGTGCAAATGGCGTGCAGAACCGGTGCGCATGGCGTGCATTTGAGCGCCTTTCAACTGATGCGTCTGACCCAACGCCCCGAGCTCGAATGGGTGGCGGCTTCCTGTCACGATGCGCTGGAGTTGCAGCAGGCCAGACTGATGGAGCTGGACTTCGTCACGCTCTCACCAGTGATGCCGACCCGCAGTCACCCGGGTGCGCAAACGCTGGGCTGGTCCGGTTTCAATCAGCTGGCCCGTGATTATCCGCTGCCGGTATTCGCATTGGGTGGAATGAAATGCGATGACCTTGCGATTGCCAGGCAACACGGCGCGCATGGCATCGCCATGCAAAGAGGCGTTTGGCAGCCATGAAACGCGCGGCGATGGTCTGCTTGCGTGCGGTTCTGGCCGCAACTGTGTTGCTCACTGCTTGCGCCCGTGCGCCGGAAACGATGCATGACTGCGCGAATCTGTCGGCTGGCTGCCGGGTCGACGGTGTTTACCTCAGCAGCAACCAGCCGCCGCAGATACTCAAACCTTTCGAACTGCGCATGGAAATCCATGATCCCGCTCTGACAATACCGGACGAGGTGTACGCCAGTTTCGGCATGGAAGGCATGGAAATGGGACTGAACCGCTACCGCCTGATCAAAAAAGCGGAGGGATTGTGGGTGGCAGAAGTCAACTTGCCGGCATGTGTGCGGGGGCGGGCGGATTGGACCATGTTGCTGGAGCTGCATGGTGGCATGCGCAGCCAGCGTTATATGATCGGTTTTCAGACCGAAGGCTAGTGTCCGTGCCTGCCGGCAGCTTTGACCGGCAGCTTCACTGTCATGCTGCGCAACTCGCCGGACTGGTCTCTGAAGTGGAGCGTGAACTCCCCTGTTCCGCCGGCGCTGAGTGGTTGTTTCAGGTCAAACAGCATCAAATGATAGCCGCCCGGTTCCAGGCGCACGGTTTTCCCCGCTGGGAGAGGCAGTTCATCCAGCATGCGCATTTTCATCACGTCGTTTTCCATCGTCATGCTGTGTATCTCAACAGTGCCGGCGAGATTGCTTTCAGCCTTGATCAGTGTCGACCCCTGCTTGCTTTGCAGGCTCATGTAGGCAGCAGCGACCTGCTGTCCGGGTGCGGTTGCCCGGACCCAGGCGTCGCTGATGCTGATATCCTGATCCGCTTCAGCACAGGCGGTAATTGCCAAAAGCAGGCTGAAGCAGAATGTGCGGAAAATATTCATCGGAAGCTCCTGCCATTTATTGCGTGTTGGCGAAATCATCATCCAGGTCGCCGGGTTTGATTGCTTCAGGAATTCGATATCCCTCGCTCGCCCATTGCCCGAGATCAATCAGTTTGCAACGTTCCGAGCAAAAAGGCCGGTATTTGTTTTCTGTGCTGTAGGGTGTCAGTGCCTGGCATTGGGGGCAGGCGACCAAACGCTTGTTTTCGGATGACATGGCTGGTTTAGAGATTACACAAGGTCAGCACAAAAGGAACATCAAAATCACAGGCGCGCGGGCGCTGCGATACTTCCAGGCTGTTGAAACGGATATTGATGGCGTATTTGTTGGCGCTGACTTCCGGGAAGCAATTGAGGTCATCAGCAACTTCGATACGTACCATTTGAGCCGGTTTGACGCCGCCCAGCATTTCCTGATAAACGCCGCCCTGCGCAATCAAGCGGCTGGTGGCACTGCTGCCGCGCAGGATATGCAGAATGATACGCACGGCGGCGTTGACCGGTTTCAGGGGGGTGAGCCAATTGTTCAGATCGTCTTTACGACGTTCGCTGCCGAGGCCGAGCCAGAAATGATAAGAGGGCAGGTCGAATTCGCAGACGCCGCCGGGAATGCCGGTACGCTGTTTGATGCTCATCAGCCATTCGTTATCGCGCAGGCATTGGCCGAGTTTGGTGGCGTTCGAGCGTAATTCGACGGATGTTGTTTCGATTTCGCCAATCAACTCATTCAGCAGTGGCTCTGAAATCGAGGGATTGCCACGCAGATTCCGCATCATGATTTTTTGCCGGTCCAGTTCTTGCAGCAGGTCGGCTTTCAGTTCCGCGCGGTCAATGACATCGAGGATCTGGAAAATGGAAATCAGTGCGCAGTGGTGATTGAGTTCGCTGCTACCACTGATGTGGTGCAGGGCCTTGAGGAACAAATCCTCAATACGCAATAGCGTCCGGATACGTTCATTGAAAGGGTAATCGTAGCTGGGCACGGACTTTATGCGGTGTCATGAGCAATTGATAAATATTGCAGTTGATTATGAGATCTATTCTATAACTATGCAAGTCTGAATGAACTTTTTAACAG
>JBEDHT010000126.1:0-2588 GCA_041174025.1 Pseudomonadota bacterium | reverse complement strand
TGGCTTCGGTGTCCTGCTTGTTGCCGATGGCTTCGAATTTCCAGTCGTGATTGCCTTCAAAAACCCAGTCCACCATCACTTCCAGAGGGCTGGAGGTGCTTTTCTTCAGCTCTTGCGGGTTACGCTTGTAGAGCTTGATCATCAGGGTTTTCAGGCTTTCGCTGTTTTCGCGCATTTCAACATCGGCCATGCGGTCAAATTCGGTCTTGCCGAGCTGGCTGATGGAGCTGCGGTCGCGTTGTTCAGGGATTGGTTTTTCCTTGCCTTGCGGGGTGGAGGCGCAGGCTGACAGAAGTAGCAGGACGATGACCGGAAGACTCAGGTGGTATGCGCTGTATGGCTTGCCGATGATGTGTCTGCTGGTGGTCATTGTGCGGTCTGGGGCACCTTTTTCAGAATCAGTCTGTTTTCCGGGAAGATTACGCTGAAGGTACTGCCTTTGTCCAACACGCTTTCAATTTCGAGTTTGGCTTGATGGCGTGTGAGGATGTGTTTGACGATGGAGAGCCCCAGCCCGGTGCCGCCGGTTTCGCGTGAACGGCTGCGATCTACCCGGTAGAAACGTTCGGTGAGACGGTCGATATGCTTTTGTTCGATGCCGATGCCGCTGTCCTTGACGCTGAACACCGGCAGCTTGCCGCGCATGCCCCAGATGATTCTGATTTCTCCGCCTTCGGGCGTATAGCGCACGGCATTGCTGACCAGGTTACCAAGCGCACTGTGCAGTTCTTCCGGCGAACCCAGTAGCGCAATATCGGGTGCAGCTTCGAGCGAAATGCGATGGCGGCCGTGGCTCAGACTCGACGCTTCATTCATCAGCATGTTGAGCATGGCGCCCATGTCGATTTCACTGTCTTGCGGGATGTTCGCACCGTTTTCCAGTTGCGAGAGCGTCAGCAGATCTTCGATCAGACGCCGCATGCGGCCGGTCTGCTCGCTCATCATGGCGAAGTAGCCGCGCGTGCTTTCCGGAATCGCGCCATCCATGTCCATCAGGGTTTCCAGAAAACCACTGACGACGGTGAGCGGTGTGCGCAGTTCGTGAGAAACATTGGCGATGAAATCCCGGCGCATGATTTCCAGTTTTTCGATCTGAGTGATGTCGCGGCAGATCAGCAGCTTCTGTTTGCCGCCAAAAGGCACGAGCTGGATTTCGAGGGTGATTTCAGGGTTGCGTGAGGATTTGAGCTTGATCGGTTCGGAGTAGTCATGATTCTGCAGGTATTTGATGAAGTCGGTATGGCGGACCAGATAGGTGATGGGTTGTCCGGTGTCCTTGTTCAATACCAGCCCCAGTTGTTTTTCTGCCGGCGGGTTGCACCACTCAATCTTGTCTTCGCCGTTGAGCAGCACGACGCCGTCCGGCAACGCGCTGGCGGCATGTCTGAATCTGTCCAGCGCCGAACTGATCTGTGCCTGGTTACGGCTGAAGCGGCGTTGCTGGTGGTAGATATCGGCAAAGATGTCTTCCCAGATGCCGCGGCCGTTGGGAATGCTGGAAAGGTGGGGTTTTTGGTACCAGCGATGCAGCTTGTGCAGCCAGTAGATGTGCCCGCTCAGATAGACCGTGACGCTGATGCCGAATACCATCAACGCCGTGACGGCACCTTGCCATGCCCAGAGTATCAGGCATATGAAAACCAGCACCAGGCCAAGCCAAAAGGCATTCCAGCGAATATCTTGCACGCGATGACTTCAACAGTATGAGACTGCGCCTATTATGAGCTAGTGCGCGGAGAAACGGTAGCCGACACCTCGCACGGTTTGAATCAATTCTTCATGGCCGGTATCGCTCAAGGCACGGCGCAGGCGGCGGATATGCACATCGACGGTACGGTCTTCGACAAATACGCGGTCGCCCCAGACGCGGTCCAATACCTGACTGCGTGAATGCACCCGCTCCGGGTTGGACATGAGATAGTGCAACAGGCGGAATTCGGTCGGACCCAGATCCAGCGTTTTGCCATTGCCTGAGACCCGGTGCGTCATCGGATCCAGCCTTAACCCGCCGACCTCGATCGGGTCATCGGTCATCTGCGGCGCACGGCGGCGCAGAACGGCCTTGATGCGCGCATTCAGCTCGCGCGGGCTGAACGGCTTGGTGACATAGTCATCGGCGCCCACTTCCAGACCGCGCACTTTGTCAGCCTCCTCACCACGAGCAGTAAGCATGATGATGGGAATGGCCTTGGTCAGTTCATCCGACTTCAGCTTGCGCGAGAATTCGATGCCGCTCATGCCGGGCAGCATCCAGTCGAGAATGATGAGGTCGGGCAGTGCTTCACGCATCAGCAATTGCGCCTGTTCCACGCTCAGGGCGCGCATGGCGTTATGGCCTGCCTGCGTCAGGTTGAGCGCGAGCAGTTCCTGTATTGCCGGTTCGTCTTCAACAACAAGTATATTGGCTGGCATCGTCGATTCCTCTCGATTGCTTTTGGTAGTGCTGGCTACTATATGACGCTAATGTGACATATTGATGACATCGAATGAACTCATCAACCCTGCCGGCCAAATACGCCCGGGGAATTGCCATTTTTTCCGTTTTATAAGAGTATCCGGAAGGAGCGCTTGATGGAGCGGTGGAGAGC
>JBEDHT010000125.1:0-3768 GCA_041174025.1 Pseudomonadota bacterium | reverse complement strand
TGCCTGAACCGGCCTGACCCTCGACCTCTACGTTTGCCAGTTCAGCCTGCGCGCGTTTGAGATTTTCCTGCATTTGCTGGGCCTGTTTCATCAGATTGCCCATGCCGCCTTTCATCATGTGTATTCTCCTAGGTGTATGTTACTGAATCGGTTTGATGCTGGAAGGAATGATCTGTGCGCCGAAGTCGCGCACCAATGCTTGCACGAATTGATCTTCGCGTATGGCCGTTTCCGCAGCCGATTGGATGTCGGCTTTTTCCTGGCTGATCTGCGCTGCCGGTGTGTTGGCCGTGCCGCCGACTTCAAAATGCAGCTTGATATTCCTGCCGAAATGCTGCGTCAGCGCGGTGCGCAGTTTTTCCTGATAACTCTGATCCAGCAGGTGTTTGTGTGCTTCGGGCACCAGCAGATAAAAGTTGTGCGCATCATGGCGCAGTAGTTCGCAGTTCTGCGCCAGTGCGCGGGCCAGCCCCAGCTTCAGCGCATCAACCAGTCGCCGCCAGTTGCCATCGAAAGCGGGCATTTCAAGCTCTGCCGCTGACGCGGGAGCAGCTGCGGCAGGCTTTTCCTCGATTGCGTCAGGGGTAATTTCTGCGGATGCTATTTCAGCACTGTCCGGTTCAGCGCTGTCCGGCGCAGTCGTTTGCGCAAGCCGTTCCGGTTGTGTTTCCGGCGGATTTGCGTTGTATCCGCTTATTCCGGATTTGGCTACTCCGGCCGCTTCCGGCGCCACGCCTGCGACGGTTCGGGGTGAAGTTGCGGCTGCCTTGTTGGCGCCGCCGGCCTGGTCTGACGGCATGAATGCCAGCATACGCAGTAGCGACATACTGAACCCGGCGAACTCGTCCGGCGCCAGGCTGATATCACGGCGCCCCAACAATGCGATCTGATAAAACAGCTGCACCTGTTCTGCGCTCAGTGTTTGCGCGAGTCCGGTCAATCTTGCATGTTCAGGCAGTTCTTGCGACAGGCTGCCGGGTGCAGTCTGGCAAACGGCAATCTGGTAGAGCAGGCTGGCAAGGTCGCCGAGTGCCGCTTCGAACGAGAGACTGCGCTGTTCCATTTGCCGGGCATATTCCAGCAGTCTGTTGCCATCCTGGCTGGCGAGACTATCGAGCAGGTCGAACAGATAGCTCTGATCGATTGCACCCAGCATGGCGCGCACTTCATCTTCGCGCACCTCGCTACCGCCATATGCGATTGCCTGATCCAGCAGCGACAGCGCATCGCGCATGCTGCCGTTGGCAGCCCGTGCGATCAGTTGCAGGGCAACGCTATCGTATGGAATGTTTTCCTGACCGAGGATGGATTGCAAATGCTCGCTGATGCCACTGGCTGACATCTGGCGCAGATTGAACTGCAGACAACGCGACAGAACCGTGACCGGCACTTTTTGCGGGTCGGTGGTTGCCAGAATGAACTTGACGTGCGCGGGCGGTTCTTCAAGGGTCTTCAGCATGGCGTTGAACGCGTGCCCGGTCAGCTGGTGTACTTCGTCCAGCATGTAGACTTTGTAACGCCCTTGTGTCGGTGCATAGACTGCTTTCTCAAGCAAGGCCGTCATATCATCGACACCGCGATTGGAAGCGGCATCCATCTCGACGTAATCAATGAAGCTGCCCTGGTCGATGGCGATACAGGCCGAACAACGGCCACAGGGCTTCGAGCTGACGCCGGCTTCGCAGTTGAGCGACTTTGCCAGAATTCTGGAGAGCGTGGTTTTGCCGACACCACGCGTGCCGGTGAAGAGATAGGCGTGATGCAGACGTTGCTGGTCCAGCGCATTGCTGAGCGCACGCACGACATGGTCCTGACCGACCAGCGTTTCAAACGATTTTGGACGCCATTTTCGAGCCAGAACCTGATAACTCATATTCTAAGAAGCCTCTGATCAGGAGATTGAGAATTTGTATGCAACGTTTTAACTCCAGCTCAAAACATGGCCCAAGTCCAAGCCGTATCCGGCTTTAAACGCTCTGAAAAAGAAGGGGCGAGCCTAACCCCCGGCACTTGCTTCGATAGTTGTGGCTGCTTCCTTCCGGACCTGACCAGGTTGGCTACCTTGCAATGCGGGGAGGCCCGCCTTGCCGTATTTTACCCCAAAACTGCCGCCAGCCGCATGTATGCGCAATACGAAAATTCTCTGCATTCCGGTTTGGTAACGGACAATAGTTGCGCTATAATCCCGCCTCCAAACCGGAGAGGTGGATGAGTGGTTTAAGTCACCACCCTGGAAAGGTGGCACAGGGGCAACTCTGTCGAGGGTTCGAATCCCTCCCTCTCCGCCATGTATTGATATTCCTCTAATCCTCGAAGTTCGATTCGTTCAGAGGCCCAATTGAATCCTGCGCCACACCAAGTCACAGGAATCCTGCTCGCAGCCGGCCACTCACGCCGTTTCGGCACGCACAACAAGCTGTTGCAGCAGTTGCCTGACGGCAACTTGCTCGGCTTGGCCTCTGCCCAGCATTTGATTGCGGCCATTCCGCAGTCTGTCGCCATCGTTCGCCCCGGGCACGATGCATTCAAATCAATTTTGGCCGACGCCGGGTTTCAAGTCACGGTTTGTGCTGATCATGAGCAGGAGATGGGCGACAGCCTTGCTGCTGGCGTGCGTTTTGCCATGACGCTTTATCCGCAAAGTTGCGGATTTGTGATCGCGCTGGCGGATATGCCAGCCATATTGCCAGCCACGATCACGGCCGTTGCAGCCGGGATAGAGAACGGTTGCGGCATCGTGGCGCCTGTGTTCAAGGGAAAAAGAGGGCATCCGGTCGGTTTCTCAGCCGGATTCCAGCAGGAACTGCAGACTCTCAAGGGTGATGAGGGCGCGCGCCAGTTGATTGCCAGGCATCCTTCTGCGCTGGTTTTGCAGGAATGTGATGACGCCGGAATTCTGCTGGACGTGGATACGCCGTCAGATATTGAGCAGCTCTGAAGCGCAGTGTTACTTCGTGCAGGCGGAAGACTGTCCGCATTGTGCCGATTGTGCAGCGGCCTCGCGCTGTAATGTTCTCTGCTGGATGATTTCGGCCAGAATTGCAATGGCGATTTCTGCTGGCGTTCGGCTGCCGATAGGCAACCCGACTGGGCCGTGCAACCGGCTGATTTCCTCTTCCGTCAAATCGAACATGCGCATGCGCTCACGTCTTTTTTCCTGATTCTTGCGCGAACCGAGTGCGCCCACATAGAACGCATCGCATTTCAAGGCTTCCAGCAGCGCCATATCATCCAGTTTGGGGTCATGGGTTACTGCAACAATCGCCGTATGCGCGTCCGCTCGAATTGCTTTCACTACATCATCCGGCATGCCGTCCAGCCATGTGGTACCTTCGATGTGCCATTGCGCCTTGATGTCTTCACGCGGGTCGCATACCAGCACATCGAATTCCAGTGTTTGCGCCATGCTCGCGAGCACGCTGGCCAACTGGTTGGCTCCGATGATCAACAAGCGCCATTGAGGACCGAAAAAGGCGTGAAGCCAGTCGTCTCCCAGATGTGCGGCGCTGCCGGGCAGGGCTGCGGCAAGACGAATCTCGCCGCTATCGAGGCGGACGGAACGCTTCACGAGACGGCCCTGTTCGATTTTAGCGATGACCAGTTTCAGTTGTCCGGCATCCCTCAGCGGCTCGACAAATATCTGCAGCCTGCCGCCGCAGGGGATGCCGAACCTTTGAGCTTCGTCGCGGCTGACACCGTATTCGATCAAGGCCGGGGTCGCGGGCAGCAAGCCGTTCCGCGCCTTGTCGGCCAGATCATCTTCTATGC
>JBEDHT010000124.1:0-2685 GCA_041174025.1 Pseudomonadota bacterium | reverse complement strand
GAATTATCGGTAGCGATGATGTTGAAGCGATCGAGAAAGGCCTGAGTGAAATCCTGCAGGAAATTCGTGACGGCAAGTTCGTCTGGTCGCTCGATCTTGAAGACGTCCATCTCAACATTGAAAAGCGCCTGACCGACAAGATCGGTGATGCCGGCAAGCGCTTGCATACCGGCCGTTCGCGCAATGATCAGGTGGCGACTGATGTGCGTCTGTGGCTGCGTGCCACGGCTGATGAAGTGGTGGCGAAGATCCGCCAGCTGCAGGGCGCCATTGTCGATCTGGCGGAAGCGCATGTCGATACCGCGATGCCGGGCTTCACCCATTTACAGGTGGCGCAACCGGTGACTTTCGGTCATCACCTGCTGGCTTACTTTGAAATGCTGCAGCGCGATGCCGCCCGTTTCACCGATGCGCGCAAGCGTATCAACCGGTTACCGCTCGGTGCCGCCGCGCTGGCCGGTACCAGCTATCCGATCGACCGTCAGATGGTGGCCGACGCGCTCGGTTTCGACGGCGTCTGCGAGAACTCGCTGGATGCGGTTTCCGATCGCGACTTCGCCATAGAATTCACCGCCGCCGCCGCGCTGGTGATGACCCATCTTTCGCGTCTGTCGGAAGAGCTCATCCTCTGGTCCAGCCCGCGTTTCGGTTTCGTCGATATCGCCGACCGTTTCTGCACCGGCTCCTCCATCATGCCGCAGAAAAAAAACCCGGACGTGCCTGAACTGGTGCGCGGCAAGACTGGCCGCGTCAATGGTCATTTGATGTCGTTGCTGACGCTGATGAAGTCGCAGCCGCTGGCTTACAACAAGGACAATCAGGAAGACAAGGAACCCTTGTTTGATACGGCCGACACCCTGCTGGTGACGCTGGAAATCTATGCCGACATGATGCGCGGCATCAAGGTGGACAAGGACGCCATGCGTGCTGCAGCGACCGAGGGCTTTGCCACGGCGACCGATCTGGCCGATTATCTGGTGAAAAAGGGTGTGCCGTTCAGGGATGCGCATGAGGTGGTGGCACGGGCGGTACGTCATGCAGTCGACAGGGGCTGCGATCTGGCCGAGCTCAATCTGGCAGAGCTGCAGGAGTTCAGCCTGCACATCAGCGACGATGTTTATGCCGTTCTGACGCTCGAAGGTTCGCTGGCGAGCCGCGATCATATCGGCGGAACTGCCCCCGCTCAGGTCAAGGCTGCCGTTGCCCGCGCCAGAAAAGCACTGGCGGGTTGAAATATCCGGGCTAATCGAGAAAAATCTGCAGCAATTCGTTCAAAAAGCGTTGTCCCAGTAGGGTAGGTCTGATCAGGTTGTTTTCAATCTCGATCAGGCCTTTTTCTTTTGCTGTCCTCAGTGCCGGTTCCACTGTGCTGAGCGGCATGCCGGTTCTGAGCTGGAACAGCTCGGCATCAAACCCCTCGGTCAGCCGCAGGGCGTTCATCATGAATTCAAATCCCAGTTCTTCGCGGCTGATTTCCCGCACCTGATCGGCGGCCTCGCCGCGCATGGCATTTTCCAGATAGCGGTTGGGATGCTTGTGGCGGCTTTCGCGCGTGATACGGTCGTGATAGCTGAGTTTGCTGTGGGCGCCGGCACCGATGCCCAGATAATCGCCGAAAGTCCAGTAGTTAAGATTATGCCGCGCGCGTTTGCCTTTTTGCGCAAACGCCGAAGTTTCGTAATGTTCGTAGCCTTGCCCGGCCAGCAGATTTTCGATTTCTGCCTGCATTGCCGCGCTGGTGTCGTCGTCCGGCAGGCTCGGCGGCGTGCGGTAAAAAGGCGTGTTGGGTTCCAGCGTCAGGTGATAAAAGGAGAGATGTGAAGGAGCGAGGGCAACTGCGCGCCTGGCATCTGAGAGCGCATCCTGCAGGGTTTGTTGCGGCAGTGCATACATGACATCGAGGTTGACGCTTTCAAAGGTGTCGAGCGCCAGCTCGGCTGCGGCAACGGCCTGTTTTTCATCGTGGATGCGTCCCAGTGCGGCCAGATAGCGGCTGTTGAAACTTTGAATGCCGAGTGACAGCCGGTTGATGCCGGCATCGCGGTAACCGCGGAAGTGCCCGGCATCAACCGTGCCGGGGTTGGCTTCCAGCGTGATTTCGGCTTCGTATTCGAGCGGTGTCAGCATGCGTACCTGGCTCAGAATGCGGTCGATCGCTTCCGGCGAAAACAGGCTGGGCGTGCCGCCGCCGAAGAATACGCTGCGAATTTTTCGGCCCCAGATTTTGGGTACCGATTGCTCCAGATCAGCGATCAGTGCGTCGACGTAACTTTGCTCGGGTATCTCCTGCCGCGCCTCGTGCGAATTGAAATCGCAATAAGGACATTTGCGCACGCACCAGGGAATGTGGATATAAAGCGCGAGTGGTGGAGAGGCGGCGAGGCCTGCGCCTCTTGCAGGTCCGGCGGCGGCATTTGCCGCATTGACAGGAATGATGGGAATCATGCAGAACGGTAGGGGTTGCGCAGCTCGTCTACCAGACGGTGCAGGGCGGCGCGCATCTGGCTTTCCGACACCTCCATCAGGAGGCCGTCTTCCAGCGCATCCTGGGCGATCTGCCGGATTTCGTCGAAATTTTCTTTCATGACCTTGACCTTTTCCGTGCAGGCGACGACCGAGCCGTCATCGCGTTGCCAGATTGGCCAGGGTTTGCCCGCTGTCATGATTGCAGCCTTTCGATCAGTT
>JBEDHT010000123.1:0-3147 GCA_041174025.1 Pseudomonadota bacterium | reverse complement strand
GCGTGTAGGTGAAGCGCTGGTCGCCGGTGGCCCGGTGGGAACCGCTGCCGAGCCGGAAGTGGCAATCGGCGAAATGAGCGGCCCCATGGGCGTGGCGTTTGCCAATCTGCTCGGCGACCAGGTCAAGGGTCATTCGCGCGTGCTGGCGATCCTGAACACCGATGTCATGGTGCGTCCGGCCACCATCATGGTGAGCAAGGTCACCGTCAAGGACAGCAAATACACCAACATCCTGATGGGTACCGTGCAGGCTGCAGTCGCCAACGGCGTGCTGGATGCGGTCCGTAATGGCGATATCCCCAAGGAGAAAGCCAACGATCTCGGCATTATCGTATCGGTCTGGCTCAATCCGGTCGTCACCGAGCAGGAAAACCTCGACCATCAGGTGCTGTTCAACATTCACCGCGAAGCAACCGCCAAGGCGATCAAGAAAGCCATGTCGAACGAGCCCGGTATCGACTGGCTGCTGGAAAATCAGGAAAAGATCGTGCACAAGTATTTCCAGATGGGCCTGGACGGCAAGATTTAACCAGTCGCTGAATTTTCGTTTGCTTCATGACGGTGGCCGCCATGTCCCGGCTGATCCGCGCCGCATCAGGTCTGCGCATGCCGTGGAAGAACGGCGGCGGCTGGACTACGCTCATTGCAGTCTGGCCTGAAAGTGCCGGGGATGAAAATTTCGGCTGGCGGCTCAGCATCGCTGAGATCGAGCGCTCACAGCCTTATTCGATCTTCCCCGGTGTCGATCGCAGGCAACTACTGCTGTCCGGTCCCGGCTTGCTGCTGACGAACGCCGGCGAGCATCATGAGCTGGCAGAACCGTATGATGTCGCCGGGTTTTCCGGCGATACGGCGCTGATGTGCGAACCGGTCGGCCCTTGCCGGGTATTGAACCTGATGACCCGGCGCGGCATGGTCAATGCAGAAATGGCCGTTCTGCACGGCAATGTCAGCATCAAGGCGGAGCAGGGACCGCTGCTTTTGCATGTGGCAACGGGCGAATACCGTTTACGCGCACCGGCTGCTGTAGATGACGGCGTGCTCAGAAGCGGGGATACCCTGGTGGCCGGAGATGGCGCGTTCAACGCCGAAGGTGGCGCAGGCGCGGTGATGGTGGCTGTGCGTCTTGAAATGCGCCGGGTTTGAAATGCGCCCGGATTGAAGCGGCTACGGTCTCAAACGAGGTGAGAAAGTGATGCAGGCAGAAATTCCCGTATACAAGTTGCGTCAGGGCAACAGTCCTCTGATGGTTTCCATGCCGCATACCGGCACCTGTCTGCCGCAATGGCTGCAGCCAAGGCTGACCGGGGAGGCGCTGGCGCTGGCGGATACCGACTGGCATCTGGAACAGCTCCATGACTTTCTCGATGCGCTGGATGCAACGGTACTGGTGGCGACGCATTCCCGTTATGTCATCGACCTTAACCGGCCGCCGGATAATGCCAGCCTCTATCCCGGCCAAAGCACGACCTCGCTTTGCCCGCTCGACAGCTTCGGCGACCTGCCTTTGTATCAGGACGGCAAAGCACCGGACCTGGCCGAGGTCGACGGCAGAATCGAGCATTACTGGCGGCCTTATCACGACACGCTGAGCCGGGAACTGGCGCGCCTGAAGACCTTGCACGAACGCGTGGTGCTGTGGGATGCGCATTCCATCCGCTCGGTGGTGCCGAGGTTTTTCGAAGGGGAGTTGCCGCACCTGAATATCGGCAGCGCCGATGATCAATCCTGCGACCCTGCGCTGACGGCGGTGCTGGCGCAGGTTGCCGCTGCCAGCCCGTACTCCAGTGTTGCCAACGGCCGCTTCAAGGGCGGCTATATCACCCGCCGCTACGGCGCGCCCGGGCAGGGCGTGCATGCGGTTCAGCTCGAAACCGCGATGCGCAGCTATATGAAAGAATCAGCGCCTTTTGTGCTGGATGAAACCAGAGCGGCGGCATTGCGGCCGGTCCTGCGGCAAATGATGCAGGCGGCTGTTGATTGGGCGGCTTGAGCAGGCTTTGCGCTTCACCCTTCACTGCTCAAAGAAATATCCGCCGTGCCTGCAGTTGGGTGGATTCCCAGCCTAGATGGCTGTAGTAGCCGACAGCGGGCATATTCTCGATATCCACCAGCAGTTGGGCGCGGGTCGCGCCTTTATCCCTCGCCCATTGCAGGGCTGCATCGAGTAGTGTCCGGCCCAATCCCTGTGCGCGCCACTGCGCGCTGATGACCATATCCTCGACCCAGGCCGACGGTGCGCCTTGTGCCGTCGAAATCACCAGTTGCGCGCTGACCATGCCGATGACCTTGCCGTTTTCATCCCTGGCGACCTTGATCACGCCCTGTTGCGGGCAGCCGATCAGCATGCCGAGGCCGCGTATCTGTTTTTCGGTATCGGGCCGGAAATCTTTCTCGATACTGAACAGCTCGGCCAGCAGGCCGACCAGTGCCGGAATGTCGGCCTCTACGGCATCGTCAATACGCTGCTGGCTCATGCCGTTTCGTTGTCCGTTTCGCCGCCGGGAATGTCGTAGTGGATGATGGCGAGAAAGCGGATCGGCAGGATGTTGTGCTTTTCCGGCCGGTGCGGGATTTCGCCGCGGAAGGTGAGCGAGTCGCCCGGTTGCAGCAGGAACACTTCGTCGCCGACGCGGTACTCGACTTCGCCTTCCAGCATGTAGATGAATTCGGTACCTGGATGCTCGAAGCTGGGGAACTCCTCGCTCGGGTCTTCCAGACTGATCAGGAATGGCTCAAACAGCTTCTGCGGCCCCTGATCGTAAGCCAGCAGATGATAGGTGTGACCGCTGCGCGTACCGCGCCGCACCACCTCCATGCCTTCGCCGCTTTTGACGAACTGCACCGCGCTGCTCGGCAGGTTGTAGCCCTGGAACAGCCGGGAGAGGGTGACCCCGAGTGCATTGGCGAGCTGTTCCAGCGTATCCAGGCTGGTGGATGAAAGCCCGTTCTCGATCTTGCTCAGCATGCCGCGGCTGATACCCGCCCGTTGTGATACTTCCGCCAGCGTGAGGCCGTGTTGAATGCGCAGCTGGTGTATGGTGTTGCCCAGAAATCTGTCCAGCGCTTTGCCTTGCGTATCCTGATAAACGGTAGCAGTGGCTGCGCTGTTGTCGCTAGAACTCATCTCCCCATCCATTCCTTATA
>JBEDHT010000122.1:0-9228 GCA_041174025.1 Pseudomonadota bacterium | reverse complement strand
CAATAGGTTCCCGGGCGCACGCCGGTGCCTTCCGGCAGGCCGCAGGCGCGGCCGACCATTTTCTGCGCCAGCGTATAACCCTTGCCGGAATCGGCGACCGGATCGGGACGCAGAAAAATTTCCGATGGCGCCAGGCCAAGCTCGGCACGGGCGCGGGCAGTGAGACCGCGGCCGATGATGAGCGGAATGCGGCCGCCGGCACGCACTTCATCCGGCATGGTCATCGGGGTCAAATCGAAACCGGCAATCTGCTCGCCGGCGGCGTTCAGCACCTTGCCCTGATAAGGCAGGATAGTAATGACATCGCCGGTTTCCATGCGGCTGACATCGCACTGGATCGGCAGCGCGCCGGAGTCTTCCGCAGTGTTGAAGAAGATCGGGGCAATCTTGCCGCCCAGCACCACGCCGCCGGAACGCTTGTTGGGAATGCGCGGAATATCCTCGCCCATCCACCATTGCACCGAATTGATCGCCGATTTGCGCGATGAGCCGGTACCGACCACGTCGCCGACATAGGCCAAAGGCAGGCCTTGCTGTTTCAGGCCGGCGATGGTCTTGAGCGCATCCGGCATCTTGTTGACCAGCATGGCATTGGCGTGCAATGGAATGTCCGGCCGCGACCAAGCCTCCTGCGCAGGCGAAAGATCGTCGGTATTGGTTTCTCCCGGCACCTTGAACACGACCAGACGAATTTCTTCCGGCAGCGGCTTGCGCTGGGTGAACCATTCGGCATCAGCCCACGATTGCATGAGCTTTTCAGCATGCGGGTTGCCTGCCTTGACCTTTTCGGCGACGTCATGAAATGCGTCGAACATCAGTATGGTATGCGACAGCGCCTTCACCGCATGCGCTGCCAGCTCGCCATCGAGCAGACTGACCAGCGACTGCACGTTGTAACCGCCGAGCATGGTACCGAGCAGTTCGATAGCATGCGCGCGCGAAATCAGTGCGCATTCGGCTTTGGCATGCGCGATATCGGTGAGAAAAGCCGCCTTGACGTAAGCCGCCTGATCAACCCCGGCAGGCACCCGATGCTCCAGCAGTTCCAGCAGAAAATCAGCCTCTCCTGCCGGTGGATTTTTCAGCAAGGCGACCAGTTCGGCTGTCTGTTCTGCATTCAGGGGAAGGGGCGGCAAGCCTTGCGCGGCGCGCTCGGCAACATGTTCTCTATAGGCGGTCAGCATGGCAACTCAATCAAAAATCAAAGGAAATATTATAACGCGTGCAGTAGTCTCACGAAACGCAGGATTGGGACTGGAAGCACTGATTAAATGGTTACGCGGGCGAATTGCTGCGTTGCGCGGTACTCACAACCTCGCCGTATAACGCATACTGTCTCAGCTGTTGCGTTCCGGGCGCCTTGTGGCGTCAAGCCGAGCTGCCTTGGCAGCCGTCTTGACGGACATGCCCCTTGCGGGTGCACTTCATCCCGCTCACTCATTTAATTTTTGCCTCCTTAGAAAGCACGCAATCAGCGTGCGGAAACAGGCAAGTATCTCGCGGGGTGAAGGCAGGATCAAAACAGGGACTGCTTGAAGGCGGTGCCGCAACTCTGGCCGGAGGCGCCTTCCATCTTGTCGAGAATCTCTTTCTGGTAACCCTTGCCGTGTTTGGACTCGATGAACACGCGCACTTCGGAAACAGTGACGATGCCGTTCCTGTCCTTGTCCATGTCGCGCAGATTATCCTCGACACTGGGCACGTCCATGACTTCAACCGCCATCGCGGGCAGGCAGATCATCAAAAGCAGCAACGGTAGTTTTTTCATCGTCGTCAGTCCATCAAGCGCAGCCATGAGGTTAAGACACCCATGAAGCTATGAGTAACAGCATCCCATCAAGTTCATGATTATGCGCCCAATATGCGCTGATTGCACCGGGAAGGCGTCTGACAACTCCGAGGAAAGCATGCAGGTGAGATTGTGATTTTGACTGTGCGGGTTGTAGGGTAAAATTGCGCTTTCTCTCAAGCAATTGCATCTGACAAAAAAGGTTTCAGCATGGAGCTCTCTTCACTCAACGCCCTCTCACCGCTCGACGGCCGTTATCAATCCAAAGTGGATGCCTTGCGCCCCTGTTTCAGCGAATACGCGCTGATCCGCCACCGCGCGCTGGTCGAAGTCGAATGGCTGAAGGCATTGGCAGCAGAACCGTCCCTGCGTGAGATTGCACCCTTCAGCGCCGCCACCATCAAGGAACTGGCAAAGGCGATTGAAAGTTTCGGCGAAACCGAGGCGGCACAGGTCAAGGCCATCGAAACCCGCACCAACCACGACGTCAAGGCGCTCGAATACTGGCTCAAGGAACGCTTCGACGGCAATCCGGAAATCCGTGCCGTGAGCGAATTCATCCATTTCGCCTGCACCTCCGAGGATATCAACAACCTCTCGCACGGCCTCATGCTCAAACAAGGCCGCGACGAAGTCATGCTGCCCATGCTCGACCAACTGATTGCCCGCTTCACCGAGCTGGCGAAGGAACTGGCCGATCTGCCCATGCTCTCGCACACCCACGGACAGCCGGCATCCCCCACCACGCTGGGCAAGGAACTGGCTAACGTCGTCTATCGTCTGCGCCGCCAGCGCGAACAACTGGCGAACGTTGAAATTCTCGGCAAGATCAATGGCGCCGTAGGCAACTTCAACGCCCATCTTTCCGCTTATCCCGAGTTCGACTGGGAGGCCTTCGCAAAGCGCTTCGTCGAGTCGCTGGGACTGGTTTACAACCCCTATACCATCCAGATCGAACCGCATGACTACATGGCCGAGCTGTATGACGCACTGGCCCGCATCAATACCATCCTGATCGACATCGACCGCGATATCTGGGGTTACATCTCGATGGGCTATTTCAAGCAGAAGGTCAAAGCCGGAGAAATCGGCTCATCCACCATGCCGCACAAGGTCAACCCGATCGACTTCGAAAATTCGGAAGGCAATCTCGGCATGGCCAATGCATTGTTGCGCCATCTGGCAGAGAAACTGCCGATTTCGCGCTGGCAACGCGATCTCACCGATTCCACCGTGTTGCGCAACATGGGTGTGGCCTTGGGTTACACCCTGCTCGGCTACGATTCCTGCCTCAAGGGCCTGAGCAAGCTGGAAGCCAATCCCAAACAACTGGCGCACGATCTCGACCATAACTGGGAAGTGCTGGCCGAGCCGATTCAGACTGTCATGCGCCGCTACGGTATCGAGAACCCCTACGAACAGCTGAAAGAACTCACGCGCGGCAAGGGTGGTATCACGCAGGCTTCGCTGCACGCTTTCATTCGCGAACTAAAGATTCCCGAGTCTGCCAAACAGGCATTGCTGGAAATGACCCCGGCCAACTATACCGGCAAGGCTGCAGCGCTGGCGAGGTCGATCTGAACATGGACTCAGGGTTTGCCTTCCGTACCAAAAACATTCACATCGAATAAACCCTCCGCGGCGATTTGCCGCTTCATCACTGCCTGCGCCCTCGCCTTGGCGTGCACGCTGGTTGCGCATGGCACATACGCCGCAGAAAAAGGCTACCGCGTCGAATTCGACACGGTAGCCGAAATCGAGCCCTTGCTCAGGCAGCATCTGGATATCGTTCAATCTCTCGACAACCCGAGATTGAACGATAGCGAATGGCAGCGGCTGATACGAAGCACTCCCGCAGCAATCGCCAAACTGCTGGCCACCGAAGGTTACTTCGCTCCGCAGATTTCCCACGATACGCATCATGCCGAGGGGCGCCAGACCGTCAAGTTCAAAGTGACGCCGGGCACGCAATCGCGCATCGGCGAGGTCGAAATCCATTTTTCCGGCGGCATTCTCGACCAGGCAGCGGATGAAGAACCATCGATCAAGACCTTGCAGCAGCAATGGAATCTCACTCGTGACAAGCCGTTCACCCAAACAGAGTGGGATCAGGAAAAACGCAAACTGCTGGCCGCGCTCGTGGTTTTACGCTACCCAAATGCAAAAATCGAACGCAGCCGTGCGGAAGTCGATACCGAAGCACATACGGTTAAATTAAGCCTCACTGTCGATAGCGGGCCGCACCGGCGCTTCGGCGAAATCAGCCTGAACGGTTTGCAACGTTATCCCGAGAACATCGTCCAGCACCTGAATCAGATCAAACCGGGTGACGACTACAGCCAGAACAGCCTGCTCAAACTGCAATCCGAGCTGCAGGCCACCGGCTATTTCGCCGGGGTGGAAGTTGTCGCGGACACCGATGTGGAACCTGCCTCGCCCATACCGGTTGCAGTCAATCTGACCGAGAACGCAGCCGCCAAAGTCGGTGTCGGCGTCGGCGCCAGCACCAATACGGGGGCCAGAACCCAGCTCACATATGATGAACTCAATCTGCTCGGGCTGGGCTGGCGCCTGAACAGCAGCCTGAGGCTGGAGCAGCGGGCGCAATCGCTTAATGCGGTGGTCAGTCTGCCGGCCACCGAAAAAGGCTATCGCGACAGCATGAACGCCAATGTCGTGCGCGAGGATATCGAGGGACAGGCGCTGACCACTACCAATCTCGGTGTCAAACGCACCTGGGGGCCGAGAAATTTCGAACAGTCGGTCGGCGCCAATTACCTGATCGAACACCTGAATCTGGATGGCGCCGAATCCTCCAGCAAGCAGGCAGCCACACTTTCCTACGGCATGACATTACGGCGTACCGACAACGACCTGATGCCGACCAAAGGTTACCTGTTCAATGCACAATTCACCGGCGCGCCGCTCAACACCCTGTCCGAAGGCAGCTTTCTGCGCAGCTACATCAAAACCCAGGCCTATTATCCGCTGGGCAACAACACGCAACTGATGGCACGCATCGAAGCCGGTGCGGTCACCGGTGCCAACAGCGCGCCGGCGACCTACCTGTTCCGCGCCGGGGGCGATCAATCCGTGCGCGGTTATGCCTACCAGAGCCTGGGGGTGCGTGAAGGCGACGCCGTCACCGGTGGCCGTTACCTGCTGACCGGCAGCCTCGAACTGGTGCAGTGGCTCAGCCCGCAATGGGGCGTTGCCCTCTTCACCGATTTCGGCGATGCCGCCAGCGACGTCAAGAATCTCGAACCGGTCTACGGCTACGGCCTCGGCGCGCGCTGGAAAAGCCCGATAGGACCGGTCGGCGCCGACATCGCCTATGGCGAAGACACCGGCGAATATCGCCTGCATTTCAATCTGGGGGTCAATTTCTGATGAAAACCCGTCATTTTCCCCGCCTGTTGTTCAGCATGCTTGCAGTTTGCCTGGTTGCGGGCGGCCTCATGCTGCACAACATCCTGCTGGCCCATGCGGCAACCATCAGCGCAAGCTCCAGCATCGAAAACATCCGCTACGATCTCGGCAACATCAAGCTCTCTCTGGAAAAAATTGACTCGCGCATGCGCATTTCACCATCCGCCGACGGCAAACTGCTGATCGAAAACGTCAGGGCCAAAAGGCTGACCATCCAGATCAGCGGCCGTAATGATTCCGCCGCCGGCAACCTGCCCGACAGCATCAGCCTGCCGGTGGCGATTCAGGTAAAAACGGCCAGCATTGCCGAAGTGCTGATTGTGCAGGAAGGTCAGACCCGCATCCTTGATGAAGTGTCATTCAATCTTGATGCCGATGACAAACAACTGCGTCTCGAACTGACACAAGCCGGAACGCCATGGGGCGCTCTGAGCGGCAAACTCTTGCTTGAGAATGCCAAGCCGTTTGCGCTGAATGGCATTATTGAGCTCAAGCAGACCGATAGCGCACATCCCTACGATATCGCGCTCAATCTGGCCGGCAACCTGGAACGGCTCAGATTCGACAGCAGCGCCGCGCTGGTGAGAGAAGACCACCGCATCGCACTGCATCCGCTGCAATATCCGGCGACAGCCGAACAGCTGATCGGCAAATTGCAACTCAGCGGCAGCGTAGGCCTGAGTGGCGACATGCCGCTCGAAGCCGGCATGCAGTTGCTGCAACTGGCCGCCAGCTCGCCCGGCGCAGTAAAGACCAGCGCCCTCAATCTCGACATGTTGCTGTCCGGCAAGCTCAGCCCGGAACCGCAACTGCAGCTCACGCTGCAATCGCAGGACAGCCGCTGGCAAGGCGAGCCCCTCGCCATGCAAGCCAGCGCCAGACTGGCCGGCAGCATGCTTGAGCAGGTGGCGCTGGAGGCCCGCCTGCAGAACAATCTGCTGCAAGCCAACGGCACGCTTGGCAGCACGCAACAGGCGCTCAACTGGCAAGCCAGGCTCGACGATCTTTCCGCACTCGATGCAGATATAGCCGGCCGTATGGACGCAAAGGGGCAGATTTCAGGCGATTGGCAACACCTGGCGTTCGAACTTGACTGGCTCGCCGAACAGCTGTTGCTGGCGGACAAGCTGCAGATCGGCCGGCTGTCAGGCAAGATGGCCTATTCAAGCACGGCTGCAAGCCTGGCCGATATCGAGGCAAATGACATGCGCCTGAACAACGGCGCCCCGTTCGACGCCATGCTGAGCTTGCGCGGCACGCGGCAAAAACACCGGATCGAACTCAAGACCAGTGAAGCATCCGGCAATGCAGCGCTGCACGGGCTGATCGACGGCGGCTTTGAAAATGGCGCCTGGCTCGCGCTACTGGAAAAATTCAGTTACAGCGGCGGGCAAGCGGTCGCGCTCGAAAAATCCGCCCGCCTCCGCTTCGACAGCCGCAACGGGTTCGGCCTGGAAAATCTGCTGTTGCGCTTCAACCGTGGCCGCCTGCAAATCGACCACCTGCAGGCCGGTAACGGCAGATTCTCCACCCAAGGCCGCATCGCCAGCCTTGGTCTGCGGGAGCTGCCCGCCATCATTTTCACAATGCCTGATAACATCGAAGGCGATCCGGTATTCTCCGGCGACTGGCAGATCGCGGCTGAACATGAGGTGAACGGCCAGGCAAACCTCAAGCTCGAATCCGGCGACATCGGCATTCGGGCGGCAGACGGCAGCTTCAAATCACTGGGGCTGCAGACACTGAACCTGGCACTCGCCCTGCAGCGCAATCAGGTTGAAATCAAGACCGAAGCCAGCGGTAACCAGCTCGGCAAAATCCGCGCCTTGTTCAACAGCGAGCTGCAGCCAACCGCAAGCGGCTTCAGCCTGGCCGCATCTTCGCCGCTGAAAATCAGCGCTGACGGCAACCTGCAGACCTTGCTCTGGCTACCCATGCCGGAAAGTTTGTCCGGCGCCACGCTCGACGGTCAGATCGAATTCACACTGCGTGGCGACGGCAGCATCAGTGCACCGGGGTTACAGGGCACGGTCAAAGGTCGTCAGCTTGCGTTTGCGATCCCGGGCGAAGGCGTCAATCTGCAAGACGGTACTCTCAATGCCGACTTCAGCAACGACCGTCTTGCCATCCGCCAAGCGGCCTTTACCGGTGGCAAAGGCCGCTTGCATGCCAACGGTCACCTGCAGCTGGCGCAAGGACAACCCGAGTTGTCGCTGGACTGGCATGCCGAAAATTTCACCGCCGTCTCGCGCACCGACCGGCTGATCGTGATCGAAGGCGACGTCAACACGACACTGAGCAGCAACCTGCTGGAAATCGCCGGTCAAATTGATATCGTCAGCGGCATCATCGAGCTTGCCGGAGAAGACAAACCCACGCTGGGTGACGATGTTGTCATTCTCGGCCGCGAGGAAGAAAGCGGGCAAACCCCCTTGCTGATGAAAATATCGGATTTGAAAATTGCCATTGGCAACCGTAGCGGCAAGCAGTTCGCATTGCGCGGGCGTGGCCTCGACAGCACGCTGAACGGCACCATCACCCTTAACGGCCTTCCCGGACAAGCCTTGCGCGCCGACGGCAACATCGTCGCCGCAGGCACTTATATGGCTTATGGGCAAGTGCTCAAGATCGAGCGCGGCCAGCTGAATTTCAGCGGCCCGGCAGACAACCCCGGCCTCGACATCCTCGCCCTGCGCCAGAACGTGACGGTACGGGCAGGGGTCGAGATCAGGGGCAGCGTGCTCAGCCCGGCCATCAGGCTGGTCTCGATTCCGGAAGTTTCCGACAGCGAAAAACTGTCATGGCTGGTATTCGGCCATGGCATGGATCAGGTCGGCAAGGACCAGTTCGCAATCCTCTCCCTGGCTGCGGGCGCCCTGCTCTCGCAGGGCCAATCGGTACCGCTGCAGACCAGCTTCGCCCGCGCCGCCGGGCTGGACAGTTTCAATATCGGCGGCAGCGACACGGAAAATGTCAGCTTCAATCTCGGCAAGCGTCTGGCACCGAATCTGTATCTCAGCTACGAAAAGGAAGTCAACGGCCTGCTCAACGTCGCCCGGCTGACCTACGACATCACCAAACGCTGGTCGCTCAGAACGCAAGCCGGGTCGGAAAGTGCCGTGGACGTGCTGTATACTTTCAGCTTCAGATAGCGGTTTGCAGAACGGTCAAATGAACGAAATTCTGGTGCTTTACTACTCTCACGGCGGTGCCGTGCATGAAATGGCAAAACTGATTGCGCGCGGGGTCGAATCGGTTCCCGGTGCCAGCGCGCGTCTGCGTACCGTGCCGAGAGTCTCGGCCAACTGCGAGGCAACCGAGCCGGAAGTGCCGGCATCCGGTGCGCCCTACGCTGAACTGAAAGACCTGGAAGAGTGCACGGGGCTCGCGCTCGGCAGCCCGACCCGCTTCGGCAACATGGCGGCGCCGATGAAATATTTTCTCGACGGTACCGTCGGCCAGTGGCTGAAAGGCGCGCTGATCGGCAAACCGGCAGCCGTCTTCACTTCCACCGGCTCCATGCACGGCGGCAACGAAACCACGCTGATCACCATGATGCTGCCCTTGATGCACCATGGCATGCTGCTGGTCGGCCTGCCTTATTCCGAGCCGGAACTCAGCATCACCAGCAGCGGCGGCACGCCATACGGCGCCAGCCACATCGGCGGCGCGGCTGACGACAGGCCGATCAGCGAGGAAGAGCGCAAGCTCTGCATCGCGCTCGGCAAACGCCTGGCACAAACCGCACTGAAACTTGCCGCCTGATGTCGCTCGTCACCGAAGCCCGGCGCTTTCTGCGCAGTACGCGCAAGGGCATCCTCTCCACCCATTCGGCCAAAATTCCGGGCTATCCCTATGGCTCGGTCGCACCCTTCGTGCTGGACCACGACGGCCAGCCGTTGATACTGATCAGCACGCTGGCCGAACATACGAAAAACATCATCGCCGATTGCAGGGTGTCGCTACTGGTGTTTGCCGCTGCCGAAGACCTGCATGCCAGCGGCCGCCTC
>JBEDHT010000121.1:0-4443 GCA_041174025.1 Pseudomonadota bacterium | reverse complement strand
AGCCGGGAAAAAACCCGGCCGCAGGATGAGTTCACCGGCAAGATCGTCATCATCGGCTCGACCGCGCCCAGCCTGTTCGACCTCAAGGCGACGGCGATGGCGAAGAACCACCCCGGCGTCGAAATCCTCGCCACCGCCATCGACAACGTCAAGCACGGCGACACCATGAAAGTCTGGCGCGGGGCGGCACCTTACGTGCTGGTCAGCCTGATGCTGATCTGGCTGACAGCTGCTGCTTTCTATACCAGAGTCGATCGCGACAAACTGATCAAGCTGTTCAGTTTCAGCCAGGTCGGTTTGCTGGCAATTTCCTACATCGCCATCAACCTGACCAACGCCTACTTCGACTTTACCGGCCCCATCACTTGGGCCGTCATCTACTTCAGCGTGGCGAAAATCTATGCGCTGGCCACCGACCGCGCCCTGCAACGCTGGCTGGCTTTCGGCGTCAAGGCTGATGCGGCTGGCACGCACGTGCTGATCATGCCGGTACTGGTCGAAAGCAAAGAGCCATTGGGTGATGCCATGCTCAAAAAATTGAAACGCAGCATCGAGCTCGCCAGCCAAACCCCGAGCAGCATCGAAGCACTCAAAGGCACCCAGAGCGGCATCTGGGGCCTGTTCGGCGATATGGTCGTGGTCAGCTGGACCTTCTCTGAAACCAAACTCGAATACGCTGAAAAGGCTCAAGCAGACGCCCGCCAGCTTGCCGAACAATTGCCGGTGATCATCCGCAGTCTTGGTCTACCGGAAGAAACTTTGGTGCGTTATGCCATGCATGACGGTGTGTTGCAGGCAACATCACCGATGGCGAACCAGTGGCGCACCCTGTTCGCGCAATCCATCATCAAACTCGAACACACGGAAGCGGGAGAACCCAATTAATGGCTAAATCATTATCTGCAGCACTGCTATTGTTTGCCGCATTACAGATCACCGCGCCAGTGGC
Organism: Pseudomonadota bacterium; assembly: GCA_041174025.1. Taxonomy (GTDB): domain Bacteria; phylum Pseudomonadota; class Gammaproteobacteria; order Burkholderiales; family Methylophilaceae; genus UBA6140. The sequence goes on along the minus strand of JBEDHT010000121.1, from coordinate 3,494 downwards.
TCTGGCAGCGGAAGCCGGCATCGCGCTCAAGGCCGACAGCCTGCGCGCAGAACCTTATGCGGACGCCAAAACCGTCGGCAGTTTCGCCAAGAACGAGCAGGTGCAGATTCTTGGCAAACAGGGTGCCTGGCTCAAGGTCAAGACAGCCAAAAGCACCGGCTGGGTTCGGCTGCTCTCGGTCAAACGCGGCACTTCGACAGCCACCAGCTCGACCTCCGGCGCGCTCAGCGTTGCCAGCGGCCGTGCCGGCACCGGCCAGGTGGTTGCCACCACCGGTGTGCGCGGCCTCAGTGAACAGGACTTGAAAAGCGCGGAATTCAGTGAAGCGCAAATCAGCAAGCTCGAATCGCACACCCTGAGCGCTAGCCAGGGCCAGCAGTTTGCTGAGACAGGCGGACTGAAAGCCATCAAGTTCAACTATCTACCGGCACCACAGGGAGCAAAATGATGCGTACAAGGATACTGTTGCTGATGGCTGTATTGGCCATCGCCCTGCCCGCGCAGGCGCTGAATTTGAAAGACCTGGTCAAGGATGCCGCTGAAAAAAGCGGCATCGACAGCAGCGCACTGCCTGCCGGGCAAACGGCGAAAGAAACCACCACAGGCAATAACCCGCCGGCCTTCAACTGGAAGAACCCTTCGAAGGAGGAAGAAATTCAGCTGGGCCGCGAAATCACCGGCAACCTGCTCGGTGCCGCGCCGCTGGTCAACGATGCGGCCCTGCAGAATTACGTTAACCAGGTCGGCCGCTGGGTTGCCAGTCAGAGCGAACGGGCCGACCTGCCCTGGCGTTTCGGCGTCATCGAAAGCGACGCCATCAACGCGTTCGCCGCCCCCGGCGGTTATATCGTGCTGACCAAGGGCCTGTACCGCAAACTGGAAAACGAAGCCCAACTGGCAGGCGTACTGGCTCACGAGATCGGCCATGTCGTCCGCAAGCACCATCTGAAAGTCATCCAGAAACAGCAGTTGCTCAGCATGGGCGCAGGACTGCTCGGCGAGAAAGTCAGCAAGGGCGACCAGACGCTGGACATGGTTATCGGCAACGGTGCCGAAATCATGGCGCGCGGCCTCGACAAGAACGCCGAGTATGAGGCCGATCGCGACGGCGTCGTGCTCGCCACGCGTGCAGGTTACGATAGCTACGGCCTGCCGGAAGTATTGCAATCGATTTCCGCCACCAGCAACAGCGAAGGCGGCCTGACCCTGCTGTACAAGACCCACCCGCACCCGGACGAACGCCTGGCGAAACTTGGCGATGCCATCGGCAACAAGCTGGACAAGACGCCTGCAGGCAAAACCCTGGGCGAGCGTTTCTACCGTCTGAAACCTTGACCTGCGCAGCGCAAGGCACAAAAAAACCCGGCAACTGCCGGGTTTTTTGTTTGATGCTGCCTTTACTCCTTGGCAGCGCGCTTGCGCTCGTGTTCAAGCAGGTGACGTTTGCGGATGCGGATGTTCTTCGGCGTGATTTCCACCAGTTCGTCGTCGTCGATGAACTCAACGGCAGATTCCAGCGTCAGCTGTACCGGCGGCACCAGTCGCACTGCTTCATCGGTGCCGGAAGCGCGCACGTTGGTGAGCTGTTTACCCTTGATCGGATTGACGACGAGGTCGTTGTCGCGGCTGTGGATACCGATGATCATGCCTTCGTAGAGGCGGTCACCCGGGCTGGAGAACATGCGGCCACGGTCCTGCAATTTCCATAAGGCGTAAGCAACGGCTTCGCCCTGCTCGGCAGAGATCAGTACGCCGTTGCGACGGCCCGGCATATCGGCCTTGACCGGTGCATATTCGTCAAAAATGTGCGCCATCAGACCGGTACCGCGCGTCATGGTCAGAAATTCGCTCTGGAAGCCGATCAGGCCGCGTGCCGGGATGCGGTATTCCAGGCGGGTGCGGCCGTTGCCGTCGGAGGCCATGTTGGTCAGCTCACCGCGGCGGCGGCCGAGTTCTTCCATGACGGCGCCCTGGTTCTCGTCTTCCAGGTCCACGGTGAGGATTTCGTACGGCTCGCAGCGCTCGCCGTCGATGTCCTTGAACACCACGCGCGGCTTGCCCACGGCGATTTCGTAGCCTTCGCGGCGCATGTTTTCCAGCAGGATGGTCAGGTGCAGTTCACCGCGGCCGGACACTTCAAAAATGCCGTCTTCGTCGGTTTCACGCACGCGCAGTGCCATGTTGTGCTGCAGTTCTTTTTGCAGGCGGTCCCAGATCTGGCGGCTGGTCACGAACTTGCCTTCGCGGCCGGCCAGCGGGCTGGTGTTCACGCAGAAGTTCATGGTCAGGGTGGGTTCGTCCACCTTCAGCATGGGCAGCGGCTGCGGGTTGGCCGGGTCGGTCACGGTCACGCCAATGCCGATGTCCTCAATACCGTTGATCAGCACGATGTTGCCCGGACCAGCGGACGTGGCCTGCATGCGGTCCAGGCCCTGGAAGGTCAGCACCTGGTTGACGCGGCCATTCACGGCTTTGCCATCCGGTCCTTCCATCACCAGCACATTCATACCCGGCTTGATGGTGCCCTGGCTGATGCGCCCCACGCCGATACGGCCGACGAAAGTGGAGAAGTCCAGCGCGGAAATCTGCAGTTGCAGCGGCGCAGCCGGGTCGCCCTTCTGGGCCGGCACGTGCTTGAGGATGGTGTTGAACAGGGCCGACATGTCGGGGCCCCACTGCTCACCGGCTGGGCCTTCTTCCAGCGATGTCCAACCGTTGATGCCGGAGGCGTAGACCACCGGGAAGTCGAGCTGCTCGTCGGTGGCACCCAGCTTGTCGAACAGGTCGAAGGCGGCGTTGATCACCTTGTCGCAGTTGGCGCCCGGCTTGTCCACCTTGTTGACCACCACGATCGGTTTGAGGCCCAGAGCCAGTGCCTTCTTGGTCACGAAGCGGGTTTGCGGCATCGGGCCTTCTTGCGCGTCGATCAGCAGCACCACGCCGTCAACCATGGACAGGGCGCGCTCGACTTCACCACCGAAGTCCGCGTGACCGGGGGTATCGACGATGTTGATGTGGGTACCTTCCCACATCACGGCGCAGTTCTTGGCCAGGATGGTGATGCCGCGCTCACGCTCGATGGCGTTGCTGTCCATCACGGTGTCCACGACCTTTTCGTGCTCCGCGAAGGTGCCGCTCTGACGCAGCAGTTGGTCAACCATGGTCGTTTTGCCGTGGTCAACGTGGGCAATGATGGCGATGTTGCGAATCTGTGTGCTCATGTTTGGGTTTCCAGGATTTGTTGAATTTCGTTGGGGCTCAACAGGCGCCCCGGGATGAGTTCGCCGGCCTTGACGTGGGCGGTACCCAGCAAGGCGGCAGGTTGTTCGGCATACACCGCCACATGTTCGGCATCCGGCCAGGCCCCACGGCGGCGCAAGCCACTGAGGAAACGCCCGGCATTTTGCTCATCGAGCGTGACGTGGCTGTGTCCACCCAGCAGGATGTCCGCAGGCTGCAACAGCGACAGGCGCTCGGCTTCGGGCAGGGCTTCG
>JBEDHT010000120.1:0-3882 GCA_041174025.1 Pseudomonadota bacterium | reverse complement strand
CCGTGATGGCTTCCAGCAGACGTTGCGATTCTACGCGTGCTTCCTGCAGGGCGCGCGCCTGCTTGTCTGTTTCGGCCGACTTGAATGAGGTTTCCAGCATGTTGATGATTTCATCCTCGCTCAAGCCATAAGAGGGTTTCACCACAATATGCGATTCCACGCCGCTGGTCTGCTCGCGCGCCGATACCGAAAGCAGGCCGTCGGCATCGACCTGGAAAGTGACGCGAATGCGGGCGGCACCGGCAGCCATTGGCGGAATGCCGCGCAGCTCGAAGCGTGCCAGTGAGCGGCAATCGGAAACCAGCTCGCGCTCACCTTGAACAACGTGGATGCTCATGGCGGTCTGGCCGTCCTTGAAGGTGGTGAAATCCTGCGCGCGCGCCACCGGTAGGGTGGCGTTGCGGGGGATAATGCGTTCGGCGAGACCACCCATGGTTTCGAGGCCGAGCGAGAGCGGAATGACATCGAGCAGCAGCAGGTCGTCATCACCGCGATTGCCGGCCAGTACGTTGGCTTGTATCGCGGCGCCTAGCGCTACGACCTTGTCCGGATCGAGATTGGTGAGCGGATCCTGACCGAAGAATTCAGCGACGGCATGACGTACCTGCGGCATGCGCGTGGCGCCGCCGACCATGACCACGCCCTTGACATCTTCGATGGACAGTCCGGCATCGCGCAGGGCTTTTCTGATCGGCGCCAAAGTCTTGGCGATCAGGTGCTGCGTCAGTTCCTTGAGTTTGCTGCTGGTGAGGGTGAGATCGACCAGTTCGCCGTTTTTCAGCAGGCTGGTGATGCGTGCCTCGGCATGATCGGTCAGCCATTCCTTGGCCTCGCGCGATTTGGTCAGCAGCTGGCGTGTATCTTCCGGGCTGATCGGCGCGAGTTTGGCTTCTTCCAGTATCCAGCAGAAAATACGGCGGTCGAAATCGTCACCGCCGAGGGCGGAATCGCCGTTGGTCGCCAGCACTTCGAACACGCCCTTGGACAGGCGCAGCACGGAAACGTCGAAGGTGCCGCCGCCGAGATCGTAAATCACATAAACGCCTTCCGCAGCATTATCGAGACCATAGGCGACAGCGGCAGCGGTAGGTTCGTTGAGCAGGCGCAATACATTGAGGCCGGCGAGCCTGGCGGCATCCTTGGTGGCTTGCCGCTGCGCATCGTCAAAATAGGCGGGTACGGTGATGACGGCACCGGCCAGTTCCCCACCCAGTGCCTGTTCGGCGCGCTGTTTCAGCACCTTGAGGATTTCAGCGGAAATTTCCACCGGGCTCTTGATGCCGGCACGGGTCTGGATTTGCACCATGCCGGGCGTGTCGATGAACTGATAGGGCAGCTGCACGGTATCGCCAACATCCTTGAGACCACGGCCCATGAAGCGTTTGGCCGAGATGATGGTGTTGTGCGGGTCCAGACTTTGTTGCGCCTGTGCGGCATAACCGACGTCGATGCCGCCGTCCTGACGGTAATGTACGACGGAAGGCAGCAGGGCATGCCCCTCCTTGTCGTGCAGCACGGTGCTCATGCCGCTGCGCACGGTGGCTACCAGCGAATTGGTAGTGCCGAGATCAATGCCGATCGCCAGCTTGTGCTGGTGCGGCGCGGTGCTCATGCCGGGTTCGGCGATTTGTAGTAGGGCCATGGGCTGGTATGAATCTGTCTTTGAAATAATTGCGCTGTCTGGGCGCTCTGTAATCATTGCGCTATTGCGTGCTTAACTACTGCACGCGTTTTGTTGCACGGCTTTCAGACATCCTGCAGTTTGCTGATGGCGTGTCCGATGTCTGCCTGCACTTTATCAATAAAACTGAGTTTCCTCACGGTTTCTGCTGCTGCCACGGTGGCATCGGCCTCGTCCAGCTGTGCATGCAATTGTTGTTGCAGCTGGCGCGTGGTTTTGCGGGTTTCACTCAAGAGGTCGTCGAGCGCGTCGATGTCACCGGCAGCTACTGCCTCCTCGATGGCTTCACGCCATTCCATCTGCAGCATCAGAAAGTCGGCAGGCATGGCGGTATTGCTGTCTTCTTCCGTTTCTACGCCTTTCAGCTGCAATAGATGGCGCGCCCGCGAAGTCGGGTTTTTCAGTGTCTGGTAAGCTTCGTTGGCAGCGGTCGCCAGTTGCATCGATTTGAGCCGCTCGGCACTGGAACCTGCCGCAAAACGATCAGGATGCACCTCGCCCTGAATCTTGCGGTAAAGCTGGTCGAGTGCTTGCAAATCAATCGAAAAGCGCTCGGGCAGGCCGAACAGTTCGAAGTGGTTCTTGTGCATCAGGCTGTCAATCCAGAAGTGTCGGCTACGTAGGCTGCCAGCGGCTTCAAACGGTGAAACTTTCGCCGCAGCCGCATTCATCCTTCACGTTCGGATTATTGAACTTGAAACCCTCGTTGAGGCCTTCCTTGACAAAATCCAGCTCGGTGCCGTCGATGTATACCAAGCTCTTTGGGTCGATGATGATGGTTACGCCGAGACTCTCGAATTGCAGGTCTTCCGGTTTTGCTTCATCCACGAACTCCAGTGTATACGCCATGCCGGAGCAGCCGGTCGTCTTGACGCCGAGGCGCAGGCCAATGCCCTTGCCGCGGTTGGCAAGAAACTTCTGCACGCGGTTTGCGGCATTTTCCGTCAGTGTAATGGCCATGCCTTACGCGACCTCTTTATCCGACTGTTTCGATTTGAGATCGGCAACTGCCGCCTTGATCGCATCTTCCGCCAGCACCGAGCAGTGAATCTTGACCGGTGGCAGAGCCAGTTCCTCGGCAATGGCCGAATTCTTGATCTGTGCCGCTTCGTCCAGCGATTTTCCCTTCAGCCATTCGGTGACCAGCGAGCTGGAAGCAATCGCCGAACCGCAGCCATAGGTCTTGAACTTGGCGTCCTCGATGATGCCGCTGTCGTTCACCTTGATCTGCAGTTTCATGACGTCGCCGCAAGCCGGTGCGCCGACCATGCCGGTGCCCACATGCGGGTCGTTCTTGTCGAGCGAACCGACGTTACGTGGGTTTTCGTAGTGGTCTAGAACCTTCTCTGAATATGCCATTTTGTTCTCCTAATATGAACTAAAACGCTTCGCAAACTCTGCGTTGGCAAGCCTTGCCGTACTCGATTGTACTGACTGCGGCTTGCCGTCTTGATTTTGCGTCGCCTTTTAATTCATTCCATTATTCAACTACTTGAAATGTAAACTGTTAAGAAATTTTCCCAAGAAAGCGTCAATTTGTTTGGCTGGCGAGGCGCTGGTCTGCGACGTTTAGTTTGTTCTAAACGAGCAGGCCGGCAACAACGCCAGACAAGCAAAGAACGCTTTCTAATGAGCTGCCCACTCTACTTTGGACAGATCTATTCCCTCTTGGTGCATTTCCCACAGCGGGGAAAGTTCGCGCAGCTTGCCGATCTTGCTCTTCATCAGCGCAACCGTGTAATCGATGTCTTCTTCTGTGGTGAAGCGGCCGATGGAGAAGCGGATCGAGCTGTGCGCCAGTTCGTCCGATCTGCCCAGCGCGCGCAGCACGTAACTCGGTTCCAGGCTGGCCGAGGTGCAGGCCGAGCCGGATGATACGGCGATGTCCTTGACCGCCATGATCAGCGATTCGCCTTCGACGAAATTGAAACTGATGTTGAGGTTGTGCGGTACGCGCTGCTTGAGGTCGCCGTTGACATAGACCTCGTCGATTTCCTGCAGACCGGCGAGCAGTCTGTCGCGCAGACGGCGGATGCGGGCGTTTTCCAGTTCCATTTCTTCGCGCGCGATGCGGAAAGCCTCACCCATGCCGACAATCTGGTGGGTGGCGAGCGTGCCGGAGCGCAGGCCGCGTTCGTGACCGCCGCCGTGCATCTGCGCTTCAAGACGTACGCGCGGTTTGCGGCGCACGTAAAGCGCGC
>JBEDHT010000119.1:0-8932 GCA_041174025.1 Pseudomonadota bacterium | reverse complement strand
TTCGTCAACGACAAGAATGCATCCGTTTTCTTCGCTGATTTTAACGATCTCGGTGAGTGGGCAGAGGCTGCCGGTGGTGCTGTAAATCGAATCCACGACAATGACACCTGCACCATGATGCTTTACTTGCTTGCGAAGATGCTCCGCGTCGTTGTGCATGAATGGAACTGCATTTGCCCCGGCGCTATGAATGCCTTCCCAGAGCGAGGTATGCGCCAGCATGTCGATATAGACAGGAATTTCCTTGGTGGCAATTGTCTGTATCAGTCCGGTGTTGGCGCACCAGCCCGACTGACATAGCACGCCTGCTTCTGCATGCATGTATTCAGCCAGGCTGTTTTCCAGATCAAATTGTGGATTTTTGCCGTACAAGAAAACTCCCGACATCAGAAGACCATTACCATCATTCAATATGCTTTTGGCCATCGCTTGCAGAATATCCGGGTGCTGGGCTACAGAAAGATAGTCATTGCTTGATAAGTGCAGTGCATCCTTGCCGGGTGTGAGCCCATGCATGATGTGATCGCCATGCCATGTATCCTCTACCCTCTCTTTGTAATATCTGTCAATTCTCGACGACAAGAATTCAGGTAACGGCCTTTGTTGCTTTTGCAGGCTTTTTTGCAAAGCCAAGTGTGAGCTGAATGCTGACATGATGTTATTCCTTCCGGTTTTTAAATTCTCATGGGTTGCCAGAAGACATTTTTCGTGCCCGAAAAGCGTTATTTCCGTGGTTTTCGGGTGAATCGATTTTATGTCCTTATTGGTCAGACGCTATATCAAACTGCGTGCCTCAACAACTGACATATGTAATAGGGTTTTTTATTTATATAAATATATTTAAAACAATAAGTTGTATAATTTAATTACCTTAAATCGGGCGCCAATTCTCTCAATCTCTGGAGTAGAATCTATGCATGAATGAATAGATTTTTTTTGCAGGGGTTGAGGGGTGCGTATGAAAAAAAATGGTTTTTACTTGCGGGCGATGGCGGCCTTTTTGCTGGCGGGCTTTGCCGCTAGTCTGCAGGCGGCCGGGTTTGCGCTTTTTGAGCAGAGTGCAAGCGGTGTCGGTCATGCCTTTGCCGGGGCTTCGGTAGCTGCTGAAGATGCGAGCACGGTCTACTACAATCCGGCGGGGTTGACGCGTTTGCCGGGGTCGCAGCTGGTGCTGGTGGGTCAGGCGATTCATACCAGTGTCGAATTCAGCGACCGTGGCTCGAGCACTTTGAATGGCATGCTGCCATTGAGCGGGAATGAAGGCCAGCAAGCGGGAGACTGGTTTCTGGTGCCGAGTTTCTACTATGCAAGGGATATCGGTGAGCGGCTCAAATTCGGCCTTGGCGTCAATACGCCGTATGTACTCAAGACCGAGTACGACAGCGCCTGGGTGGGCCGTTACGATGCGATTAAATCTGAAGTGAAGACGGTGAATATCAATCCGGCATTTGCCTATCAGGTCAACGACAGGCTTTCGATAGGCGCTGGCATCAGCGCGCAATACATCAGCGCCGAGCTGACCAATGCGATTGACTATGGTTCTACCTGCGCCATATTTTCCGCCGACCAGCAGCTTGCGCCTTTTCTGGCCGGTTGTGCGGCACCGCAGGCGCATGATGGCCATCTCAAGCTGACTGGCAGCGACTGGAGCTGGGGCTATAACCTGGGGGTGCTGTTCGAGCCGTCAGCAGATACCAGAATCGGTCTGGCCTATCGTTCAAGAATACGTCATGAACTCGAAGGCGATGCCCGCTTTTCTGCAGCACCGGCCGCGCTTGGTATTGTTCCGGGGTTTGCGGCAGCAGTCGCTGACGGTTCGATCAAGGCAGACCTGACATTGCCGGAAACGGCATCGGTAGGCATCATGCAGCAACTGGGCAGCAGGTGGACCTTGATGGGGGATGTCACCTGGACACGCTGGAGCCGCTTCAAGGAACTGCGGGTCGAGCGCAGGAATGGCGATCTGATTGGCGTGACACCGGAGCACTGGCACAACACGCGACGTTATGCACTGGGCCTGAGTTATCAATACAGCCCGCAGTTGAAATTGCGCGCCGGGCTGGCTTATGATGAATCGCCGGTACCGGACGGCTACCGCACCCCGCGGATTCCGGATGAAGACCGGCGTATTGTTGCCCTGGGCGCCAGCTACCAGTTCAACGCAAACGATTTGATCGATATCGGTTTTGCCCATTTTTTCGTGAAAAAAGCCGGTCTTGATCTCGAAACGCCGGTGGTCGGTGCCGTGCCACAGGTCACGCGCAATTTGCGTGGTGACTACGACATCAGCGCCACGTTTTTTAGCCTACAATACACGCATCATTTCTAATATTCCGTCAAGCGCGGCAGTGCCGATCTGACAGCCGGGGCAAGCGATCTGCAGCGGCTGACGGAGGGCTTGCTGCCTTCGCGGATCAGCCGACAATATGCGTACCCTTGCCGACATTTCCGAAGCGACCACCCCCCTGACCGAAGACGAAGCGCGTCTGCGCCATGCCATGCAGTGCAGCCCGTTCATGAAACGTTTGTTGAACAGCGACGCAGGCTTGCTGGCCGATATCCTGCAACACATGCACGCGCCGCTGACCGGGCAGCAGATGCGCGATTGGCTTGCAGAACAGCCTGTCACCGACGAGGCGACGCTGAAGCGGGCGCTGCGCAAGCTCAGGCAGCGCGTGATGGTGCGCATCATCACGCGTGATCTCAACGGCCTGGCGGATTTGCACGAAGTGACGCTGACCATCAGCGAACTGGCCGAGGTTGCGGTGCAGTTTGCCCTGCAGCACCACACATTCTGGCTGGAGGAAACATACGGCAAACCGCTGGGCGAGAGCGGGGCGGCACAGCAGATGATCGTCATCGGCATGGGCAAGCTGGGCGGCTACGAACTCAATGTTTCTTCCGACATCGATCTGATCTTTGCTTTCGAGGAAGACGGCGCCACCAATGGCGGGCGTCAGCTCAGCAATGTGGATTTTTTTACGCGCCTCGGCAAGAAGCTGATTGCGGCGATTGATGAGGTGACCGAGGACGGCTTCGTTTTTCGTGTCGACATGCGCTTGCGCCCATATGGCTCCGAAGGGGCGCTGGCTTGCAGTTTCGAGATGCTGGAGGAGTATTACCAGACGCAAGGGCGCGAATGGGAGCGTTACGCCTGGATCAAGGGCCGTGTCATCGCCGGCCCCGGCCGTGAGCTGGCCGACATGCTGCGGCCTTTTGTGTTTCGCAAGTATCTGGATTTCGGCGCTTTTGCTTCCATGCGTGATCTCAAGGTGCAGATTCAGCGCGACGTCAACCGGCGCGACATGCACGACAACATCAAGCTCGGGCGCGGCGGCATCCGCGAGATCGAGTTCATTGCCCAGGTGTTTCAGCTGATCCGCGGCGGCAAGGATACCAGCCTGCAGATCCGGCCGACGCTGTCGGTGCTGGCGCTGTTGCAGGAGAAAGGGCTGCTGTCCGAAACCGCCGTTCAAGAGCTGCATGCGGCTTATATTTTTCTGCGCAATCTGGAGCACCGCTTGCAGTATGTCGAGGATGCGCAAACGCATGATCTGCCTGTGACGGACGAGGCAAGGGCGCGCATCGCGCTGGCGATGGGCTATGCTGATTGGGACAGTTTGCTGCCAGTGCTGGAGGCTCACCGCCGCAAGGTCGATCATCATTTCCGCGAGACATTCAGCGACCCGCGAGATGACGAGAATGCGCCTGCACATCACCGCGAGACCGATATCTGGCAGGCCGAGCTGGAAGAAGCCGAGGCCGTACAGCACCTGCAATCGCTCGGTTATCAGCAGCCCGAAGAAGCCTTGCGCCGACTCAACAGCCTCAACCAGAGCACGCGCTACAAGCAACTGCCCGAGCTGAGCCGGCATCGATACGATGCGCTGATGCCGGCCGTGATTGCGGAGTCGGCCATGCAGGCCAACCCCGATGACACCCTCATGCGTGTCGGCGATCTGCTCGACGGCATTTGCCGCCGGGCCAGCTATCTTGCCCTGCTGGCCGAATATCCGGATGCGCTGCGACTGCTGATCAAGCTCGCCAGTGCCAGCCCGTGGCTGATCCAATATCTGGCGCAACATCCTGTCCTGCTTGATGAATTGCTCGATACGCGCAATCTCTACGCGGACCCGGATTTTGCCGCGATGCGTGCGGAGCTGAACCGCAGGCTGGAACAAGCGACCGGCGATGTTGAGCGGCAGATGGATATCATGCGCGATTTCAAGCATGCCTCGACTTTCCGCTTTGCCGTCAAGGATGTCATCGGTGAACTTCTGCTGGTGAAGCTTTCCGACTATCTCAGTGAACTGGCCGATCTGATCCTGCAAGCCACGATCGAAACGGTGTGGGAGAACCTCAAGGTCAGGCACCGCGAGCAGCCGAAATTCGCCGTCATCGGCTATGGCAAGCTGGGCGGCAAGGAGCTCGGTTACGCTTCCGATCTCGATATCATTTTTCTCTACGATGACGATGCGCCGGAAGCGAGCGACATTTACGCGCGCTTCGGCATACGCATTGCCAACTGGCTGGGCAGCCTCACTTCTGCCGGCATTCTGTACGAGACCGATCTGGCATTACGCCCGGACGGTGCCAGCGGTCTGCTGGTTTCCAGCGTTGAGGCTTTCCGCGAGTACCAGCAGCACAAGGCATGGCTGTGGGAGCATCAGGCGCTGACACGCGCCAGATTCTGCGCCGGAGACCGTGACATCGGCGCCCGGTTCGAACAGATCCGCATCGACGTCATGCGCCAGCCGCGCGATCTGGCCAGGCTCAAAGAGGAAGTGGTCGCCATGCGCGAGAAAATGATGAGCGGCCACATGCACGCCAGCGACATATTCGATCTCAAGCATGACCGTGGCGGCATTATCGATGTTGAATTCATGGTGCAATATCTGGTGCTGGCGAATGCCCATCAGTATGCCGAACTCACCGCCAACTCCGGCAACATTGCACTGCTGCAAACACTGGGCAAACTCGGCCTGATCGATGCGGCGCTCGCCGATGCGGTCGCTTCCGCCTACCGGCAATACCGCAGCCTGCAGCATGCGCTTAAATTGCAGGATGAAAGCAAGGCCAGAGTCAGCCCGGAGAAAGTAGCCGGGCATGTCGAGGCGGTCAGGACGCTCTGGCAACAGGTGTTTGAGAACGCCTGAGCAAGCGCTGATTAGCGACTCTCCTCATACGAATGGCCAGCGTTCGGGCAACACCGAATCTGTCTGTTCGTAGCCTCATTACGCAACCATGAAATTGATGGTGTGCCTGCAGACACCCTTGCTTCTCTCGCTCGTTTAACTTTCTGGCCTGATTGATACGGCCGCATTGAAAAACAAGCAGCAGGGATATATGATGTCATGGCTGAAATAAAAAACAGGAAGGTTGTAGATGAAACCCACGCAGTTCCCGACAGAAAGGGAGGCGGCATTCTCAAGCGCCTTGTGTGGGTTGACGTTAAAACCGGCCTCGTCAGCAAATACAGTCTGGTATATGTCAACCACATGATTCATGCTTTGGATAACGGGCGCGTTCTCGGTTTTGACAATAACCATGGCTATCATCACATGCACTACATGGGTAAAACAACGCCGATAGATTTTGTCAGTTTTGAGCGTGTGGAAGAAATGTTCGAGGCTGAGTTCAAAAAAATCGTGAAGGGCAACACCGAATGAGCAAAATCAAGGTAATCCAGGAACCTACGGAAGGCTTTTTTAAAAGAGGCAGGGAAATTGCACGCCAAGCTGACAGTTCCGGGCCTGTAGTACCAAGCTTGATGATTTCTTTCGAGGATCCGCGAGATATTGCGCGACTATTGTCTACGGCAAAACTGACCTTGCTTGCCACGGTCAGAAATGCGCCGGCTTCAATCACCGATCTGGCGAAGACGCTTCATCGCGACAGAAGTGCCGTCAAGCGCGATGTGTCCGATCTTGTTTCAATTGGCGTGTTATCTGTGAGAGATGTGCCGCATCCAGGTCACGGCATCAAAAAAGAAGTCAGTGCGACATCGCAAAAGATTCAATTTTCGATTTGAATGTCGTGCGTATAGAGCAAAGTAATTCAGTAACTTTGCATCAGCTTATGCAGTCACTGCTTCTTCAGGCCATTGATCTTGATCAGGATTGGCTTGCGCCGGAGCTGCTCAATTTCGTCACTTCGGCTTCTGCCATTCCCTCGGCAAAGCGGATATCCACCAGATCGCCGGTGTCCAGCTGACCGCTGTTCTGAACAACGGCCCCGTCTTTTTTCTGTACCAGCGCGTAACCCCTTTTCAGTACGGCATGGGGGTTGAGATGCTGCAGGTTGAGCGATAGGCGCAACAGTTTTTCCTGCTGTCTGCCCAATAGCTGGCGCATCGCGTTTTGCAGGCGCACGCCGGTTTGCGCCAGTTGCTCCTGTTTGTGCGTGATCTGCTGTGCCGGAGAGAGCAGCCGGCGTGCGAGGAAATCGAGTTGCTGTGCGTGACGGTTAAGCTTGTAGGTCATGCTGCGTTGCAGGCTTTGCTGTTGTTGCAGCAGTGTGTCGAGCAGGGCCTCGCGGTTGGGGCTGGCCATTTCGGCGGCGGCGGTCGGTGTCGGTGCGCGGCGGTCGGCGGCGAAGTCGGCGATGGTGAAGTCGGTCTCGTGACCGACGCCGCTGATGACAGGCATGCTGCAACCGGCAATGGCGCGGGCTACGATTTCTTCGTTGAACTGCCACAAGTCCTCGATGCTGCCGCCACCCCGGCAGACAATCAGCACATCGCATTCGGCGCGTCTGCTCGCGGTTTCAATGGCACCGGCGATCAGTTGTGCAGCGCCTTTGCCCTGCACCGGCGTCGGGTAGATGATGATGGGAATGCCGGGCATGCGGCGTCTGAGCGTGGTGAGCACGTCATGCAGCGCAGCGGCATCGGCTGAGGTGACGATGCCGATTTGCCGCGGAAAAGCGGGAATGGGGCGCTTGCGTGATTCTTCAAAGAGGCCTTCGGCCTGCAGTTTCTGCTTGAGTTTCTCGAAGGCTTCGAACAGTGCGCCGAGGCCTGCGCGCTGGAGAAACTCGACCGTAAGCTGAAAATCGCCGCGCGCTTCGTAAAGCGTGACTGTGGCGCGTGCTTCGACCTTGTCGCCTTCCTTGGGCACCCAGTCCAGATAGCTGTTGCGGCCACGGAACATGACGCAACGCACCTGGGCGCTGCTATCCTTCAGCGAAAAATACCAGTGGCCGGAGGCCGCGCGGGTCATGTTGGAGATTTCACCGCTGACCCAGAACAGCGGAAAGCTGCGTTCGAGAATGTCGCGGGCCATGCGGTTGAGTTCGCTGACGCTGAGAACCCGGACGCTCTGCGGGTTGGCTTGCGGGGTGTCTGCCATGATTCGAATCCGTTACAATTGATGCATTATATCGTCGAGTCAGCCCCATGCCATCTCAATCCCTGCGCAATTTCTTCGGCGGCCGCACCGGTTATTTCATCGGTTTTCTGGCCAGTTTCGGTTTCGTCGTCTTCGGCTTGTTCATCCAGCAGAAATACAATCTGGAACCCTGCCCGCTCTGCATTTTTCAACGCATCGCGTTTCTGGTGATGGGCGGTTTCTTCCTGCTTTCCGCATTGCACAACCCCGGTACCAGCGGCCGCAAGGTCTATGGCGTACTGCATCTCGCAACGGCCATCGCCGGTATCGGCATCGCCGTCAGGCATATCTGGATTCAGGCCAATCCGGAAAAGGTGATGGCCGAATGCGGCGCCGGGTTTGACTATATTTTCGAGACGTTCCCGCTGAAAAGAGCGCTCGATCTGGTGTTCAAAGGCACTGGCGAGTGTTCGTCGATAGACTGGACCATGTTCGGCCTCACCATACCGCAACTGTCGCTGATCGCCTTTGTCGGTTTGGCGGTCTATGCCGTCTGGCTGGCGTTTTTGAAGAAATGAATCATGTATAAAACCCTGGAAGACTTTGTTGGAAACACGCCGCTGGTGAAGTTGCAGCGCATCCCCGGCAAGACCAGCAACACCATTCTGGTCAAACTGGAAGGCAACAATCCGGCCGGCTCGGTCAAGGACAGGCCGGCGCTTTCCATGATCAGGCGGGCGGAAGCGCGCGGCGAAATCAAACCCGGCGATACGCTGATCGAGGCGACCTCCGGCAATACCGGCATCGCGCTGGCAATGGCGGCAGCGATGCGCGGCTACAAGATGGTACTGGTGATGCCGGAGAACCAGAGCATCGAACGGCGCCAGACCATGAAGGCCTTCGGCGCCGAGCTGGTGCTGACCCCGAAGGACGGCAGCATGGAGCTGGCCCGCGACGTCGCGCTGAAACTGCAGGCCGAGGGCGAAGGTATCGTGCTGGATCAGTTCGGCAACATGGATAACCCGCAGGCGCACTACGAAGGCACCGGCCCTGAAATCTGGCGCGATACGGCAGGCAAGGTCACGCACTTTGTTTCCAGCATGGGCACCACCGGCACCATCATGGGTACTTCGCGTTTCCTCAAGGAACAGAATCCGGACATCCGCATCATCGGCGTGCAGCCGGAAGAGGGCGCGCAGATTCCCGGTATCCGCAAATGGCCGGAAGAATATCTGCCGAAGATTTACGACAAATCCCGTGTCGACGAACTGGTGTATGTCGGCCAGGCGGATGCGGAAAAAATGACACGGCGGCTGGCGGCGGAAGAAGGGATTTTCGCCGGCATTTCCTCCGGCGGCGCCCTGTATGCGGCCCTGCAGCTATCGAAAAAGGTGGAAAACGCGGTCATCGTTTCCATCGTCTGCGACCGTGGCGACCGCTACCTTTCGACCGGTGTGTTCCCTTCCTGATGTGAGACTGTCGCGCATTCCGCGTTTCATGATCAAGCCAGCCCTGCTGTTCGGGCTGGCTTTGTTTTCCCTGCAGGCCCATGCCGTCAGCAGCATCAGCATCCGCATCGGGCACCTGCAATCCGGGGCGGGGGA
>JBEDHT010000118.1:0-6121 GCA_041174025.1 Pseudomonadota bacterium | reverse complement strand
CTTTATAAATTGTTCAAAATCTAGTCACTGCAAAAAAAAGCTAATAATTAGCGTAGGTTAGCAGTGCTATTCAAAGGTCATCCACAAAATTATCCACAGCTTTTGTGGATGACTTTTTTGAATTGCATTACTCAGAAAATGCAAGCCTTTCTCCGCCAGCCCGCATGCTTTACGATGGCGTCTTGTTACTTCAATTACTGAGCCAGCTGCATGACAATTTCGGCCATACAGGAATACATGATCAACGGAAGCAAATCTGCTTCGCTCTCACCGTTTGACCGTGGTTTTGCCTATGGAGACGGCGTGTTCAGAACCTTGGCCGTAGAAAACGCTTGCGCACATGACTGGCAGCTTCATTACGCCAAACTGGTACATGACTGTAATGTGCTTGGCATAGTGTGTCCGGCGAGCCAGATTTTGCTCAATGATATCGAGCGCTTGTTTGCCGGCAATCAGACGAAGGCCGTGGCTAAAATCATCGTCACTCGCGGTGAAGGTGATCGCGGATATTCCATGCCTTCGCTGGCACAGCCTACGCGAGTGGTCATCAAATCAGCCTTTCCGTCTTATCCGGCCGAGGCATTCGAATGGGGCGTGCGTCTGCACCTGTGTCAGACCAGACTGGGGTTTCAACCAAGACTGGCTGGAATCAAACACCTTAACCGGCTCGAAAACGTGCTGGCGCGTGCGGAATGGAACGATCCGGCAATTGCTGACGGGCTGATGCTGGACATGGAAGGGAATGTCATTGAGTGCGTCATGAGCAATATTTTTGCCCGTTACGGCCAAACGCTGGTGACGCCTGAACTCAATCGTTGCGGCGTAGCCGGCATGACGCGTCAACGCATACTCGAACTGACCCCCGCCATGGAATATCGCACGGAAATCCGCCCAATTGCTTTTGATGAACTGATGGATGCAGATGAAGTCATCATATGCAACAGCCTGTTTGGCGCATGGCAGGTGAGGGCGCTCGCAGGAAAGTCGTGGGAAGCGCAATCGCTCGCCAGTCAATTCAGAACACTTTTACAGGAATAGCATGCGTTTATTCAATCGACTGGTCATTGTTTGCCTGTTGCTGGTAGTGATATTCACAGGCTGGATGTTGTATTTTGCAAACTCGCCGGTGGCGCTCAAGGAAGATGTTGTCGAGATCGATCTCAGATCGGGCAGCAGCCTGCGAAGCATTTCCGGGCAATTGGTTGAACAGGGCGTGCTCTCCAACGCCTGGAGCTTTGAACTGCTGGTCAGGGCAATGGGCATGGCGGGGCAGATCAAAGCAGGCAATTACCTGATCGAGCGCGGCATCACGCCATACGACCTGTTCGTAATCATTACCGTCGGCAAAACGACACAGGCCGGCATCACATTTATTGAGGGCTGGACTTTCCAGCAGATGCGCGCTGCATTGATGGCCAACGATGCCATCAAACACACGACCATCTCCTATACCGATCAGCAGATTCTGGAAAATATCGGAGCGGCCGAATCACATGCCGAAGGCTTATTTTTCCCAGACACCTATTTTTTCAGCCGTGGCATGTCCGATCAGGAAATCCTCAAACGCGCTTACCACGCGATGCAGGGCCGGCTGAACGAGGCATGGGAGAAAAGAGAAGCAGGATTGCCTTACAAGACGCCATATGAAGCTTTGATCATGGCATCGATTATCGAAAAGGAAACCGGACGCGCCGATGAGCGCAAGATGATCGCGGGGGTTTTCGTCAACCGCTTGCGTATCGGCATGCGCCTGCAAACCGATCCGACTGTGATCTATGGCATGGGTGAGCGCTTTGACGGCAATATCCGCAAAAAGGATTTGCAGATCGATACCGCCTATAACACTTATACCAGAAGCGGCTTGCCGCCAACGCCGATTGCCATGCCCGGCCTCGCCTCGATCGAAGCAGCCTTGCACCCGGCCAAAACCAAAGCGCTTTATTTTGTTGGTAAAGGGGATGGCAGCCATGCGTTTTCATCCACATTGGCCGAACACAATCGCGCAGTAGTCAAATACCAACTCAGGAGAAATCAGGGTGCGCGGTAAATTCATTACGCTGGAGGGCATGGACGGCGCCGGAAAAAGCACTCATATCCCCACCATTATTGGTGCGCTGGAATCTGCCGGCCATCGGGTAATCAGCACGCGCGAACCGGGCGGTACCAGGCTGGGCGAACAATTGCGCGAATTACTTCTGCACGAGGCCATGCATCCGGAAACCGAAGCCCTGCTGATGTTTGCGGCCCGTCGTCAGCATATGGCCGAAGTCATTGAGCCCGCACTGGCGGAGGGCACATACGTGGTTTCTGACCGCTTTTCCGATGCCAGTTTTGCCTATCAACATGGTGCGCGCGGCGTGGCTGCCGAGAAAATCCTGCAACTTGAGACCTGGGTGCATCCGCATTTGCAGCCTGACCTGACCATTCTGTTCGATGTGCCGGTCGAGGTGAGTATCGCCCGGCTGGCTGGTGCGCGCAGTCCGGACAAGTTCGAGCAGCAAAACGCTGAATTTTTTACACGTATCAGGAACGCCTATCTGCAGCGCGCCGCAGCGTCGCCGGAACGCTTTCGCGTGATTGACGGCAACCAACCGATTGCCTCGGTGGAACAATCCCTGCTGGAAATCATTGCGAAGTTGTAAACCCACCATGTCTGTCTACCCTTGGCAATCAGCGCTTTTGCAAAAATTCTCGGATGATCGGGCACGCATGCCGCATGCGATCCTGCTGTACGGGAGCAGTGGTACAGGCAAATATGATTTTGCCCGGCAACTGGCGCAGTCGCTACTATGCTTTAGACCAGCCGCCAGCGGCGAGCCATGCGGAACTTGTGCCAGTTGTGGCTGGTATCTGCAAGATAACCACCCGGATTTTCGCCTGCTGACGCCGGAGCAGGATGCGGAGGACGACCAGAATTCCGCGACAGCCAAAAAAAACGCTCGAAAAACACAGATCAGCGTTGCCCAGGTGCGTGAGCTTGGCAGTTTTCTGGAATTATCCAGCCACCAGAGCGATGGCTTGAGAGTTGTCCTGATCGAGCCTGCCGAGGCGCTCAATGCTACGTCAGCCAACAGTCTGCTGAAAATGCTGGAAGAGCCGCCAGCTGGCGTGATTTTCATTCTGGTCAGCCATCAGATCAACCGCTTGCTGCCAACCATTATCAGCCGCTGCCGCAAGATCGACATGCCCTTCCCGGACCGTGAAACAGCGCTTGCCTGGCTCGATCAGCAAGGGCAGAAGAATGCAGAACAATTGCTGGATTACTGCGGTGGCGCGCCTCTGAATGTTGTCAGGAACAACGGGCAGGATGCCGGTACGGAAAGTGCAAACCTCTTTTTGCAAGGCAGCAGCCTGGATCCGTTTCTTGCAGCATCAAAATGCGTTCAACAGGGGATGGAAGCAGCACTCGATGCACTACAGAAATGGGTTTATGACCTGTTGTCTGCCCGCCTGACAGGCCAGGTGCGTTACTACAATGAGCATGCAACGGCTTTGCAAGGCATGAGCAAGGGGGTAGACTTGAGCCTGTTGCTGGATTTCCAGCGGCAGCTTCTTGAAGCCAGAAAATCCGCCAACCATCCATTGAACAACGAGTTGCAGCTTGAAACAATTTTTCTTACCTACACCCAATTGTTTATGAAAAAGACCGGATAAAACAATGTCTGTATCGAGCCCGGAAGAGAAAGCTGCCCCCAGCTCAAAACCTGGAGTTTTGTCGCTGGCGATCAAGGAAAAGGCCGCGCTTTATGCCTCATACATGCCTTTTATCAAGAATGGCGGACTATTCATTCCCACCAATAAAAGTTTCAAGATCGGCGACGAAGTCTTCATGCTGTTGAGCTTGCTTGATGATCCGACCAAGCTGAAGGTAGTCGGCCATGTCATCTGGATTACTCCTGTCACTCAGGGCAACAGACCGCAAGGTGTAGGGGTGCAGTTCAGCGAAAAGGATGGCGGTCAGGAAGCCAGAAACAAAATAGAGGGCCTGCTGGGCGGGGCGCTGAAGTCCGGCAAACCCACCTATACCATGTAACTATCACCCGCACCATTAAAGAAGTAGCCCATGCTTGTAGATTCGCACTGCCATCTCAATTTCCCCGAGTTTGTCCACAATATGCCTGATGTAAGAAAAGCCATGGCTGAGCATCAGGTCGGTCATGCGTTATGCATATCCGTCAATTTGCGCGAGTATCCGCAGGTATTGGCCGTCGCAGAAGCCTATGAAAATTTTTATGCCACGGTAGGGGTGCATCCTGATTACGAAAACGAACCGGAGCTCACCGTAGAGCAACTGGTGACATTGGCTGTTAACCCTAAAGTCGTCGGAATAGGGGAGACCGGTCTGGATTATTTTCGTCTGACCGGAGATCTTGAGTGGCAGCGCGAGCGCTTCCGCATACACATCCGTGCGGCCATCGCAGCTGACAAACCATTGATTATTCACACCCGCTCGGCCGCAGAAGATACCCTGCGTATCATGCGGGAAGAGGGCGCCGAGAAAATCGGCGGTGTCATGCACTGTTTTACCGAAAGCCTGGAAGTGGCTGAGCAGGCCATCAAAATGGGGTTCTATATTTCTTTTTCCGGCATTGTTACTTTCAAAAATGCAACTGCATTGAAAGAAGTCGCAAAGCACGTCCCGCTCGACCGCATACTGGTAGAGACCGACTCGCCCTATCTGGCCCCGGTACCTTATCGCGGTAAAACCAACCAGCCCGCTTATGTGAAATACGTCGCCCAGGAAATCGCCAAACTGCGCGGTATCAGCGAGCAGGAAGTCGCCAGTGCCACTACCGAAAACTTCTTCCGCCTGTTCAAACACGCACAAAAATGCAGCTGATCATGCTAGGCGTCGGCTCCAGCGCCGGCACGCCCGTCATTGGCTGCGATTGCAGCACCTGCCGTTCGGCAGACGCGCGTAATCAGCGTAGCCGATGCTCATCCGCTATCGAACTCCCCGACGGAAAAATCATCCTCATAGACACCGGACCGGATTTGCGTCAGCAAGCATTGCGGGAACGCCTGAACAGGGTGGATGCAGTGCTGTACACGCACACACATGCAGACCACCTGCACGGCATTGACGATTTGCGCGCATTCTGCCAGCTGCAACGACAACAGATACCGCTCTACGGCAGCCCGGATACAGTACGCCACATTGTCAACAAGTTCCCTTATGTCCTGAGAGAGCCCGGAGACTTCTGGGATTTGCCCGTGCTTGGCGTGCATGCAGTCGAGCAGCCGTTCATGCTGTTTGGTATGCAGATTGTTCCGATACCGGTCAAACACGGCCACAGCGACATACTGGGTTATCGCATCGGCAATCTGGCATACATCACGGACGTCTCATCCATACCTGACAGTTCCATGATGCTGCTACAGGGTCTTGATGTGCTACTGCTCGATTGCCTGCGATTCAAGCCGCATCCTACCCACGTCAATCTGGAACAAAGTCTGACATATGCAGGTCATATCAATGCCCGTCAGACCTACCTGATTCACATGACACACGAAATTGAGTACAAGGCAGTCAGTCAACGACTGCCTGATTCTGTACGTTTGGGTTATGACGGCCTCAGGATCAGCCTGTAAACCGATTCTGGCGAGCGAAATGCACGCTATGGGCAAAAGTGCGATAATCCGGAAATCAAGTTCTCGAACGATAATCGAAGTTAGGAAAACACATGCATCTCAGTAAAAAACTCTGTATTTCCCTCGCAGTCATCGGTACTGTATTCATGGCAAACCCGGTACTTGCCGACACCAGCAAGACAGCCACTCAGCAAACCAAGGCAAAAAAGACTTATACGGAAGACGAGTTTCTTAACACCTTCAGTGGCAAGTCCCGCAAGGACATCACCGCGCAATTGGGACAGCCGCTGAAGAAAGAACAGGGCGTCAAACCATCTGGCGCAAATGCGGCAATTGCACAGCTCGGGCAGAAACCTGGGGACACATCCAAACCAGTCAATGTAGAAATGTGGTATTACTCTAACGTTGTTCGATATGACGCCAAGCGTACTTACAAACAAACGGAACTGACATTTGTTAACGACCGTGTCATGAACATCACGTTCTTCAACAACAGATAATTCATCTTGAAATCAGAAAAGCCGGGGCA
>JBEDHT010000117.1:0-3852 GCA_041174025.1 Pseudomonadota bacterium | reverse complement strand
GTGCTGCCACAGCCAAGATCGGCGCGATGCGAATACTGCTGGACAGGGACGCCGGCTTGCTCACACAGCAGCATGAAGCGTGCGGCCGTTTCGGCGTCCGTGCTGCAACGTTGGTTGGCATTGAGCTTGATGACCGGGCCGGCGTTGACCATGACCTTGTGGCATGGCTCGTAGGCGTTGGGGAAATTCGGATGCCATGCATGCGCCATATCGGCGCTGATAAAAAAACTGCCGGCATGAGCGATACGCTGCTGTGATGCATTCAACCCCTGACTGGCGGCGATACGCGCCAGCACATCGGCAATAAAACTGCCGCCTGCCCCGGTTGCGCTTTCGCTGCCGACTTCTTCATGATCGAACAGCGCGCAGACAGCAGTAGCATCGCTGGCGCCGGTTTCCAGCAGGGCGGTCAGGCCGGCATGACAGGACGCCAGGTTATCGAGCTGGCTGTCGGCGATGAACTCTTCTGCAAAGCCCCAAAAATTGCCGGGCTGGGTATCGTAGACATTCATTTCCCAATTGATGACGTCATCTGCCGCGACGCCGGTTTTTGCTGCCAGCAGTTGCCGCAATGCCGTTGCAGCATCTGCATGGCTGTCGGCAAAACCGAAGATCAGCGGCAGTTCATTCTGTTTGTGCAACTTCAAACCCTGCTCGTTGACTTCGCGGTTCATGTGGATGGCGAGGTTGGGCAGGCGCACCAGCGGCTGATCGAAACGAACCAGCCGGGTCTCGAAACCTTGACCGGTTCTGACATTGACCCGCCCCGCCAGGCTGAGATCGCGATCGGTAAATGTCGCCAGTATCGGTCCGCCGTAAACCTCTACGCCAAGCCTCGCAATACCATCGCTTGCGTGCGCCGCTTTCGGTTTAAGACGCAGGCCGGGCGAATCCGTGTGAGCGCCTACTATTCTGAAACCGCTTTCATGAAGCGGCTTGGCGCCCATCCTGAAAGCGATCAGCGAACCGCCCTTGCGGCTGACAAAATAACTGCGCCCTGATTCCAGCTGCCAGTCAAACGTCTCCTGCAAGGGCTCGAAACCGTGATCGCACAATCGCTGCTCAACGCTGTTGACCGCATGCCACGGACTGGGGCTGGCGTCGATAAAGGCGAGCAAATCCTCGGCTTGCTGTCTGGCAGTTTTTGCAATCGGTTTCATTCAGAGGTCTGTATCAAATAGTGTGGGGTCAAGAACTTTGGTCAATGCAGTTAACACTAACCTGTATTGCACACGCATTCTACTGGATGATGGATTATTTCCGAAAACTTCCCGGCTACAGACGCTCGCCCAGCGGGCTGGAATGGCAGGTGTTGAAAAAACTGCCGCTAACCCTTTTGCTCGGCACCGCGTTGCCTGCTGCGTTTCTCTGGATTCTGCATGGCAGCGGTCTGGTCGATGCGGCACTGTATGACCGCATCTTCATCATGACCATCAGCCTGGTGATACTGTTCTGGACTTTCATGATGGTGATCGCGATTGCAGCTTTCATCATCATGCTGATGAAAGGACCGGCTTATGTCGCCGACCCGTATCAACCGGCCGATTTCAACGACAGGGAAGATGACCCGCCGATCCGGCCATAATCGGAAACACTCAGGCGTGCCTTTCGTTCTCTGCAAAAATATCCTGCACCAGCTCCAGTCTGACTAACGGACTATCGAGTTCGAGCAATCGCTGCTTCTGCGCCAGCGGTAAATTGAGCAACTCTATCCAGCGGTTGGCAACCCAGGCGCAATCATCAAAACAATAAGGCGCGGCGATCGGCAGGCTGTCTTCGGTAAAGCCTTGCTTCAGCAAAGCGGAAATCAGTTGGCGCAGGCTGTCGGCAGTGCTTGCGAGATCTTCCGGCAGATTGACGGCCATGTCGTTTGGAATGGCCTCGACCTCGCCGAGCCACAAACCGTCTGGTTTACGGCTGGTAGACAAGACGCGGAAACGCTCGCTCGCCTGGCAGCGTATATTGATCAGCCCGATTTCCGGCACATCAAAATCGACAATACGAACCGCCGTGCCCACTTCAGAAAATGGAAACCTGCCTTCGCCACCTTCAAAAATCGAGACGACGCCAAACTCCGAATTTTCGCGATAGCAGCGCTTGACCATATCGAGATAACGCGCTTCAAAGATTCTGAGCGGTAACAGACCCTGCGGAAAGACCACCACGCCAAGCGGAAATAAAGGCAATATTTTTGTGCTCATATTGTCAATAATGACCATCAGAATGCACATAAGTTACATTTGACCGGAAAAAGCACAGTGCCCCGATAAAGCTCAGGGTTATTCAATCAAAAAATGCATAAAATCCAACTATTAATCAACAAACTCGCACAGTTGCAAAGATTGCAGTAGAATAATTTCCTGGGTCCAGAACCCTTCTATTACAACCACTGGGAGATATCAATGAAATTTTGGTCGACTACACTCGCTGCCCTGTTTGCCCTTACCCTGATGACAGGTTGCGGTCCAAAAGAAGAAGCTGCTCCAACTGAAGAAGCTGCACCGACGGAAGAAGCTGCGCCAGCAGAAGCGCCAGCAGAAGCATCATCCTCCGAGCCAGGCGGCTATGTTCCAACACCTGACGAGCTCGTACCACCGGCAGAAAGCGGTAGCTGAACTACCAGCTTCAGTCATGCAGAACTGAAACTCAGTTCGATTATTCTGCATGAGGTGCAAGGCCAACGCGAGTTGGCCTTTTTCATTTTCGCCACTGCCGATTCCTGCATCGACACCCGCATTACAATCTGCCCTGTGTCATCAATCTTCAATATAGCGCTGGCATGATAAGTGCTAGTTGTTACTTGCACCGTAGATGCGCCGCGCCTGGCGGCGCCATCCTGCAAGGAGAAGCCCATGCTGCTCATATTGATTGCATTATTGCTCGCACTGTTGCCCCTGCTACTGACCAGCGCGCTACCGCAACTGGTGATTCTCAGCATTTACGCCGGCCTGGCAAAGCTGCTCTTGCTGGCATGCGCCATGATGATCATCGCCATCGTCGTGCGTCGTCACAGAATCGCCGAATGGCGCCATGCCCGAAAATTGGGCAAAAGAACTGTTGCAGCCTGATCCAGGCCGTCAGGATGACCGGCCAAGACGGCGAAAAAGATCATCATGAATGCTTTGCGTCTGATTGAGGACAGCAATACGCGCGTGCGATTGCTGCATTACGCCTGACAGTGCAGCATAAGCTTCGATATCAAGCCTGATACTGATCGCACCGATCTCCAGTTCTGCGACCTGATGCGTTTGACAATAATAGATACGGCAACCATGCGCGTTTGCCACCTGGATTTTTTCACACCCCGAACTCTCTGACATTCCCTCCACCCTTTCCGGATTCTGAAGACTCAATGCGCCGCAATTTCAGTCTGCATGACAATTCTGGCGGCAGCCTTGCGGAACATTTCGTTCATCAGGATGAAACTCCGTGCCTCGAACCTGAGGGAAATGCCATCCAACTCCACTTCCACACTGTCCTGCGCTTTGTTATAAAACACCTTGCACTGCTTTTTGCTGGGCAATATTGCCTGGCTGATGATTTGCTGTTGTTTCATGATCGCTCCTTATGGCGAAGGATTTATACAAATGATAATCATTCTCATTTAAAGAGTAAAGTCATATTTATGCCCATAGAAAATTTCGTAGTGAAACTGCTGAACCAATGTATAGCAACTGCACAGAATCCTGCCCCGCAACAGCGGTCTATACTGTCAGTTCATCACCGGACCGGATCATGAAAAAATACCTGCTTTTAGCTTTACTGATGAGCACCGCCGCGTCAGGCGCTGAGACCATGCAGTATCATTGCGAAGGGATCACCACCAGCAGCATGGGCAGCGCAGCCAAAAGA
>JBEDHT010000116.1:0-3600 GCA_041174025.1 Pseudomonadota bacterium | reverse complement strand
CATATATACCGTACTCATGCGAGCGCGTGCGACCACATCGATCGCATCGTCACGAGTAATGCCAAGGCCCGGCGCAGCAATATGAATGCCTATCCTGACTTTGCCATCACTCATCCTGCTTACGGAGAATGCGTCATCGATTTCGGTCGTAGTAACGTCGTCAATGGAAAACGCCTGCACATCTGCCTGAGGCAACAATGGAATGGCGGGCTGTTCCAACACAGGGAAGCCGGTACCCTTGGGGAAATGCTCGTATAAAAAGCGGTGGCTATGTAAGGCTTTGGGCGAGTCCAGTGCACCCACGGAAAGCATCAGTCGCGCCGGCGTCGTCTGAAGCTCGGCACAGGCTGCGTCCATCGCCTTGTATTCGATGCTGTTCTTGTCGGGCTTGAAAAGCAACTGGCGCACAATGGAGGCCATGGATGTCGGCAGCTTGCCTGACTTGAGTTCTTCCACCTGAGCCGCTTGCACCTGCGCCAGCTGCTTTTTCTTTTCCAAACCGGCCAGCGCCGCCTGCACGGTGACCGCCGGTGCAGCTTTGTAACGGCCTTTGCCCTTTTTGTGAAAATAGATCGGCGAAGCGGCGATGGCGAGCAGCAGCCCCGCCGCTTCTTCCGGCTTGGGCGGGTGGCCAAAATATTCAGCACCTAGTTCGGCAACGCCGAATTCTTCCTCACCGGCGACTTCCCACAAAAAGCTGATATCAACGTCGCCTGAGAGCGCACTCGCCTTTGCCATCAGCTCGACTGGCGATGGCGAATCGAACTGCAGCAGCACATCTCGTGCGCGCACCTTGGTGCGTTTTCCTGAGGGTATCTCGACCTGAAAGGCCTCGCCCTGCTGGGTGAGCACCGCGCCCACTTTGAAATCGCCGGATTCTTCAAAAAACAGGTTCATTCAGCTCGCTCGGCGAAAAAATTCATCCGACCGCCTACTTCTGCTCACCGCTCAGGTCAAACAGAAATTGACGACCTCCTCCATGTACTGCTCAAATTCGGACAGACCATGATCACTGCCCTCAATGATCTTGTGCCGCGCACCCGGATAATGCTCAACCATCTGTCGCCAGTCTAAAATTTCATCTCCGGTAGCGGCGATCAGAAAATACCGTTCAGGCCGGGTAATACGGGTACGGGCGATGGGTACTAGTTCGTCAACATACTCGGCATGAAACTCGAACTGCTCATCAGAATGCCATGCACGCTGGATACCAACATACTCGCGCAGATCATCTGCTGGCTTGACGGCTGGATTGAGCAGTACTGTACGACAACCATATTTTTCTGCGAGCGCCGTAGCATAAAAGCCGCCCAGCGATGACCCGATCAGCGAAAGTTTATCGGCTGGCACAGACTGGCAGATGTCATTTGCCATCTGCATCGCCCCTTTCGGTGACACCGGCAGCTGCGGACACTGGAACAGACGGGACTCACCTCGCCTTGCAAAAAAATCATTCAGCAGACGCGCCTTGAATGACTTGGGCGAAGAGCGGAAGCCGTGCAGGTAAAGAATCATCCTTCGATACAGCGCCTAGCCGGCGGTGGATGCCTGTAGCGCATCCAGCAGCTTCTGGTGGACACTACCGAAACCGCCGTTGCTCATCACGAGCACCGAGTCACCCGGCCTGGCTGCTGAGGCCACCGCATCGACTAGCACCGACAGCTCATCAAACGCACGTGCCTTATCGCCCAGAGGAGCCAGAGCCGCACCAAGATCCCAGCCCAGCGCCTCTTTGCCATTGCCTTTTGCGCCATAACCGAATATCAGATCAGCGGCCATCAGGCTGCCAGGCAGCGCATCTTTCATTGTGCCGAGTTTCATGGTGTTCGATCGAGGTTCTAGCACGGCGAGTATGCGCGACGTACCGACCTTGCGACGTAGTCCCTCGACGGTGGTGGCGATCGCGGTCGGATGGTGCGCGAAGTCGTCAATGACAGTGATGTTGTTGACTACGCCGCGCACTTCCATCCGACGCTTCACGTTCTGGAAACTGGAAAGCGAATCGATGGCCTGCGCGGGCGGTACGCCGGTATGACGCGCGGCAGCAATCGCGGCAATCGCGTTCCATCGATTGTGCTCACCCGTCAAGTCCCAACTCACGGTGCCCTGCCGCTGCCCGTCCAGGTAAACATCGAAACGGCCATCGCCATGCTCGATCATGCGCCAGTGTTCGTTATCTGTGCCGTTGAACCACTCGACTTCGCTCCAGCAGCCGCGTTCGATCACTCGCCTAAGCGACTCCTCACGGCCGTTAGCGATGATCCGTCCTATCGCCGGGATCGTGCGCACCAGATGATGGAATTGAGTCTCTATGGCGGCTAGGTCAGGAAAAATATCAGCGTGGTCGTATTCAAGGTTATTGAAGATCGCCGTGCGCGGACGGTAGTGCACGAACTTGCTGCGTTTATCAAAAAACGCCGTGTCGTATTCATCGGCCTCAATGACGAAAAAAGGTGCTTGGGCAGCGTCCCCACCCAGTCTTGCCGAGACACCGAAATTCAGTGGCACGCCACCGATCAGGAAACCCGGCTCGTAGCCGGCCTGCTCGAGAATCCAGGCTAGCATCGATGAGGTCGTTGTCTTGCCGTGAGTGCCCGCAACGGCAAGCACCCACTTGTCATGCAGGATGTATTCGCCCATCCACTGCGGACCAGACACGTAAGGCAAGCCGCGGTTCATGATGGTTTCCATCAGCGGATTGCCGCGCGAGACGACATTGCCGATCACGAACATGTCGGGCTGAAGGCTGATCTGATGCTGGCCATACCCTTCAATCAGCTCAATGCCCTGCTCGCGAAGCTGCGTGCTCATCGGCGGATAGACATTGGCATCGCAACCCGTGACTTTGTGCCCGGCTTCTTTCGCGAGCACAGCCAGGCCGCCCATGAAAGTGCCGCAGATACCAAGAATGTGAATGTGCATGGATGATCAGGTCAAGGTAATCTACGGATTTTACCCGAGCCGGCACACGGGGAAATGCTCGTACGCATCCTGAGTTTCATTGGACGGACAGGTTTTTTCTGCGGCAAGGCAAAACCGAGTTCCGGAACGTATGAAGATCAATTACCCCGGCGATGCAGAGGCGCTGCGCGCGGAAATCGCGGCGGCGGCGGCACGCATGATTGCCGAGGATGGCGCGGACTACGGCACGGCAAAACGCAAGGCCGCCAAGATCATTCTCGGAAACCAGAAAGTTCGCGGAGACATCTTGCCGGACAACGCGCAAATCGAAGCCGAAGTGCGGGAATATCAGTCGCTGTTCTTCGGTGATGCGCAGGCAGAGCGGCTTCGGCATCTGCGGCAGCTGGCACTTGAACTGATGGAGCGTCTGTCTGATTTCACTCCCTACCTAACGGGCGCTGTGCTGAATGGTACGGCGGGAGAGCATTCGGATATTCACTTACAGCTGTTTGCGGAAAGCGGCAAAGAGGTCGCCGTTTTCCTGCTCAATCAGAACGTCAATTATGAAGTCTCCGAGGCGCAGCATTTCCGCCACCCAGGGCGTACGGTCGAAGTCCTGTCTTTTTTCTGGCAGGGTGAGGCCGCGCACCTGACACTCTACGAACATGATGACTTACGCCACGCCGGCAAAGGCGGCCC
>JBEDHT010000115.1:0-5439 GCA_041174025.1 Pseudomonadota bacterium | reverse complement strand
GCCTCCGCCACGATGATCGCGGATCCCATATTTTTGCCAGTACGTGTAATCGGCATGACCGGGGCGGAAAGTCTCTGCAATCTTGCCGTAATCCTGGCTACGCTGATCCTGATTACGGATCAGGAACCCGATCGGCGCGCCCGTGGTTTTGCCTTCAAACACGCCGGAAAGAATTTCCACCGTGTCGGGTTCCTTGCGCTGGGTGACATGGCGCGAAGTACCGGGCTTGCGGCGGTCGAGTTCGGCCTGCAGATCTTCCTCGTTCAGCTCCAGGCCCGGCGGGCAGCCATCGACAATGCCGCCGATGCCGGGGCCGTGTGATTCGCCGAATGAAGTCAGGGTAAATAATTTACCTATGGTATTGCCGGACATGGATGGATCTTTTTGTTCAAGGATTTGAATTGTCAGATTTTATCATAAGCACAGACTGCACTGACCCGTCTTGTTTCAGCCGGCAAGGCCCCGTATCCAGTGCTCGTAAACCCGCTGCGAAACCCGGTTCAGCGCCGCGATTCGCGCTGCGAGGTCACGCTGGATTTCCTCGCCAGTCTGTACGGCCGGACTCGCCATCGATTCCCTGATTTCCTCCTGCCCGTTGCCGCACCATACCTTGACCATCTCTGCCGTCATCTCGATGTGGCACTGCAAGGCAAGATGTTTACCGAAGGCATAGGCCTGATTGCGGCAATACGGACTGGAAAGCAGATGTACGGCGCCTTCGGGTAGCGCAAAAGTTTCGCCATGCCAGTGAAAGGCGTTGAAATGACCAAGGTCGCCGAACCATTGTTGCGCAACGTCTCCCGGCGTCACTTGCACCTCAACCCAGCCGATTTCTTTGACCGGATTCCTGCCGACTGTCACGCCCAGCGCCTTGCTGATCAACTGCCCGCCCAGACAATGTCCAAGAACCGGAACATCCCTTTTCATGGCGTCCTGAATCAGACCGACCAAGGGCGCAATCCAGGGCAGATCGTCATTGACACTCATGGGGCCACCCATCAGCACCATGCCGCTGAAAGCCGCCATGTCTGCAGGCAGCGCTTCGCCCTGATCGATCCGTATCATTTGCCAGGGAATCTGCTTCTGCGTCAGAAAATCGCCCAGATAACCAGCACCCTCAGTCAATGCGTGTCTGACTACTACTACAGGTTTCATGCACATTCCTCACTGTTAGTTAAACAATTTTCCAGCTACCCACAGGCAAGCCTTCCAGGGTGTAATTGCCAATGCCATAGCGTATCAGGCGTAATGTGGGGAATCCGATTTTAGCTGTCATGCGCCTGACCTGGCGATTCTTGCCTTCGGAAATCCTGATTTCCAGCCAGGAGGTCGGGATCGCCTTGCGCTCCCTGATCGGCGGCACTCTCGGCCACAAACCATGCGGTTCATCAATCAACCTGACCTGGGCCGGGCGCGTGACAAAATCGCCAAGGTCGACACCGGCCCGCAACTTTTGCAGCGCAGGCTCATCGGGGACACCTTCCACCTGGGCCCAGTAGGTTTTCAATTCTTTATGCTTCGGATGCGATAAACGGTGCTGCATGGCACCATCATCGGTTAAAATAAGCAAACCTTCACTATCCGTATCCAGTCTTCCCGCTGCATAGACATCCGGCACTGGAATGTAATCCTTCAGCGTGGGGTGCTGCTCATGCGCACTGAACTGGCAGATGACGCCATACGGCTTGTTAAACAGAATCAGCATTTTTGAGATTAATCCATGACCACGAAAATCAAGGTCCCCGCCAAGGGCCAAAAAATTACTGTCAACTCTGACAATTCCCTCAACGTACCCGACCATCCGATTATCCCATTTATCGAAGGCGATGGTATCGGCGTCGACATCACCCCGCCGATGATCAAGGTGGTCGATGCCGCCGTTGAAAAGGCCTACGGAGGCAAGCGCGCCATTTCATGGATGGAAGTCTATGCCGGCGAGAAAGCCACCAAAGTCTACGGCAAGGACACCTGGCTGCCGGAAGAAACCATGCAGGCGGTCAAGGACTATGTCATCTCGATCAAGGGGCCGCTGACGACGCCGGTAGGCGGTGGCATCCGTTCATTGAACGTCACCTTGCGCCAAGAACTCGACCTCTACGTTTGCCTGCGCCCGGTGCAATATTTTCAGGGCGTTCCCAGCCCGGTCAAGCATCCGGAAAAAACCGATATGGTCATTTTCCGCGAAAATACCGAGGATATTTATGCCGGCATTGAATGGGCAGCCGGCAGCGACGAGGTCAAGAAAGTCATCAGCTTTTTGAGTGACATGGGCGTGCGCAAGAAAATCCGCTTCCCGGAAAGCTCCGCCATCGGCATCAAGCCGGTCTCGGTCGAAGGCAGCAAACGTCTGGTACGCAAGGCCATCCAGTACGCCATCGACAACAACCGCAAATCGGTAACCATCGCCCACAAGGGCAACATCATGAAATTCACCGAAGGCGGCTTCAAGACCTGGGGCTATGAAGTTGCCAAAGAAGAGTTCGGCGCGATCGAGATCGATGGCGGGCCATGGTGCAAACTGCCGAACGGCATCATCATCAAGGACTGCATCGCGGATGCTTTCCTGCAGGAAATCCTGCTGCACCCGGCAGATTACGACGTGGTGGCAACGCTCAACCTGAACGGCGATTACATGTCGGACGCGCTGGCAGCGCAGGTGGGGGGTATCGGCATTGCGCCCGGCGCCAATCTGTCAGACACAACCGCCATGTTCGAGGCGACGCACGGCACCGCACCGAAGATCGCCGGACAGGATATTGCCAACCCGAGCTCACTGATACTTTCAGCAGAAATGATGCTGCGCCACTTGGGCTGGACTGAAGCTGCAGATCTCGTCATTGAGGGCGTGGCCAAGGCGATTGCAGCCAAACGCGTGACGCACGACTTCGCATCCCAGATGCAAGGTGCCGAGCTGGTCAGCACATCACAATTCGGTAGCGAAATCATCAAGCAGATGTAAGACGCAGGAAAAAATAAAACGGCCCAATGCATTGGGCCGTTTTATGAAGTCTGTGTTACACCGTAATGCTTAAGCTTTCTGAATGTTGGAAGCTTGCTTGCCCTTGGGGCCTTCGGTGACATCAAATGTCACGCGCTGACCTTCCTTGAGGCTCTTGTAGCCTGACTCTACAATTGCGGAGAAGTGTGCGAACAAATCGTCACCACCATCATCCGGGGTAATAAAACCAAAACCTTTGGAATCATTGAACCACTTTACAGTACCTGTTGCCATTTAAAACTTCCTTACTAAATCAAGGGGAGGCATCCCCAAAAGTTTGTAATTCAAGAACTTAAGTCGTCAGTGTCGGCTAAAATCAACTCGAATCAAAACGCCTGAACGGATTTTTACTTGCGTTATTTCAATAAGTCAAGAATTATTTGCCGGCCAATTGGCATGTCAAGCTGGCACGCTCGTTGCATGTAGTTTTTGCGATCAGATTTGTAAACTTTACAAACAAAAGACTAGCGTGCATCATCCGGATAGGAAATCAAACTTTACCAGATGAATTCAACCCTCCCCACAGCACGCGGCCAGGAATCGGAACGTTAGATGGCAACAACGATTTTACCGAACAAGCTGGGCGGTCTTGCGCGCATGCTCGTGCAAGAAAATCTGCTCACCGAAGACGAGGCAACCAGCCTCCAGACCCAGGCCAACACGCAACATATTCCTTTCGTAAAACAACTGGTTTCCAGCAACAAACTAAGTGCTCGCCGGATCGCCGTAGCCGCTTCCAATGCATTCGGTTTTCCTTTTCTCGATCTCGATGCGCTGGATGCCGACTACCTTCCCACCAAGGCAATCGACGCCAAGCTGATGCGATCCAGCTATGTGATGGCGCTGCAAGGCCGCGGCAATACCCTGTTTGTCGCCATGTCCGACCCGACCAATCTGCATGTGCTGGACGATGTGAAATTCCAGACAGGCATGACACTATCGCCGGTCGTGGTGGAAGACGACAAACTCGGCAAATGGATAGAACGCGTCGCCGAAGCCAGCGATACCACATTGCAGGCAATCGCTGTCGATGATGAATTCAGGCTGGATATCGAAAACGAAGAAACGAAGGAGGAAACTTCATCGGTCGAGATCGATGATGCGCCGGTCGTCCGTTATATCCAGAAAGTGCTGATCGATGCCATCAACATGGGCGCGTCGGACATCCATTTCGAACCTTACGAAAAGTTTTACCGCATTCGTTACCGGGTCGACGGGATTCTGCGCGAGATGGCGCAGCCGCCGTTGGCAATCAAGGAAAAGATGGCCTCGCGTATCAAGGTCATCTCCAATATGGATATTTCCGAAAAGCGCGTGCCGCAGGATGGCCGCATGAAACTGGTGCTGTCGAAAACACGGCATATCGATTTCCGCGTCAGCTCCCTGCCCATGATTCATGGCGAAAAAATCGTCATGCGTATTCTTGACCCTTCCAGCGCAAAACTCGGCATCGAAGCCCTCGGCTACGAGCCTGACCAGAAGGAAGCCTTGCTCAATGCCATTTCCCGTCCCTATGGATTGGTGCTGGTAACCGGCCCGACCGGTTCCGGTAAAACCGTCTCGCTATATTCTTGCCTCAACCTGCTGAACGACCCCGGCGTCAACATTTCTACTGCCGAAGATCCGGCCGAAATCCCGCTTGCCGGTATCAATCAGGTCAACGTCAACGACAAGCAGGGCCTGACTTTTGCGGCAGCGTTACGTTCATTCCTGCGGCAGGATCCGGACATCATCATGATCGGCGAAATCCGCGATCTGGAAACCGCCGACATGGCGATCAAGGCTGCTTCTACCGGCCACATGGTGTTATCGACGCTGCACACCAACGATGCACCCTCGACCCTGACACGGCTGATGAACATGGGTGTGGCACCGTTCAACATCGCCTCGGCGGTCTCTCTGATTACGGCGCAACGTCTGGCAAGACGGCTGTGCCCGAGTTGCAAGGTACCGCTCGACGTGCCGAAAGAAGCATTGCTGGGCGTCGGCTTCAAGGAAGAAGAACTCGATGGCAGTTGGCAATTGTTCGGCCCCAGCGAGAACGGCTGCGATCGCTGCAATCACGGCTACAAAGGGCGGGTCGGCATCTATCAGGTCATGCCGATCACCGAAGAAATGAGCCGCATCATTCTCAGAAACGGCACCGTGCACGATCTTGCCGATCAGGCAAGAATCGAAGGCGTGCGCGACCTGCGTCAATCCGGTCTGCTCAAGGTCAAACAGGGGTTGACCTCGATCGCAGAAGTCGAATCCGTCACCAATGAATAAAGACCGATCATGGCAGTAAGCGCTGGCAAGGAAATCACCTACAACTGGGAAGGCGCGGACAAGAATGGCAAGCGCGTCAAGGGCGAGATGAAAGCCTCCGGCGAGGCTTTCGTCAAAGCCACACTCAGGCGCCAGGGCATCAACGTTACCAAAATCAGCAAGCAGAGCCGCTT
>JBEDHT010000114.1:0-3170 GCA_041174025.1 Pseudomonadota bacterium | reverse complement strand
ATTCAATCCGTGTTCGTACAACGCGTTTTTCTTGGCGCCGGTGATTTCAGCTGCAAGTTTCACCGCCTGCTTGAGCGGCAGTTCCGCCATCAGTAGCTTCAGCGTGCGCTCGACCTCGGGCGCCATCTGGTCAGATACCTGTTCCGGCATGGCCTCCACCATCAGCACAAATTCTCCGCGCTGCTGATTGGGGTCGGCCTGCAGCCATTCGACCGCTTCGCCAAGCCGGCAGCGATGAAAGGTCTCGAAGGTCTTGGTCAGCTCGCGCGCAATCGTCAGCCTGCGCTCATCTCCGAGCACGGCCGCCATGTCCCGCACGCTTTCGACCACACGGTGCGGCGCCTCGTAAAAAACCAGTGTGGCGTCATGTGTCTTCAACGCCTCCAGCGCCTTTCTGCGCTGACTGCCGCTGGCGGGCAGAAAGCCGGCAAAAGTGAAGCCATTGGCGCGTATGCCTGCTGCAGACATGGCCGCAATCACCGCGCTGGCACCGGGCACCGGCACCACCGCGATACCGGCGTCACGCAAAATATCGACCACCACCGCACCCGGATCGCTGATGCCCGGCGTACCCGCATCCGTCACCAATGCGACCGACTCGCCGCTGCGCAGACGTTCAAGCAGTTGCGCGGCGGCGCGCTGCTCGTTGTGCTCATGCACGGCGAGCAATTTTTTCTGGATCGCATAATGCGAGAGCAGGCCGGAAGTATGGCGCGTATCCTCCGCCGCAATCAGATCGACCGCCTTGAGAACTTCGAGCGCGCGCAGGGTAATGTCCGCGAGGTTTCCAATCGGCGTGGCGACCACATATAATGTTCCGCTATGAATCAACGTCTATTCACCTTGTTTTTCGGGCTCCTGTCCCTGACTTTCCTCTCATGGCCCGCCACGGCAGGCCCCGCAAGTAGCGTCGAAGCCAATTTTACCGAGGGTATCGAATGCCTGCAGCGCCCGGATATTGTATGTGCAAAAGTCGCCCTGCAGAAAATCCCGCCGCAACAGATTTACGCCAAGATTCTGGAAGGCGCCATCGCCGCTGCAGAAAACGATACAGACAAGACCTTCCGTCTGCTGCTGCCGATCCAGGTCAGCGGTGCCGCCGATGATCCGTCCCTGTTGCCGCAGGCAGCAGCCAGTTTACACGCAAGCCTCGCACTGGCCTACGACCAGCAATCCG
This sequence comes from Pseudomonadota bacterium, assembly GCA_041174025.1. Lineage (GTDB taxonomy): Bacteria > Pseudomonadota > Gammaproteobacteria > Burkholderiales > Methylophilaceae > UBA6140. The sequence goes on along the minus strand of JBEDHT010000114.1, from coordinate 1,993 downwards.
ATCCGCTGCGCAGCCTGCAGCAACGCATACAGGCCGGCTACTACTGGCAGATGGCGGGGCAGGGAAATCAGGCCCGAATCGAACAGAATCAGACACGGATATGGCATGGGCTCGCCGCTCTGGAAAAAACGCAACTGATCGAGATGCGCGGCGAGAGTCTCAGCACATCGATTCAAGGCTGGATCGACCTTGCGCTCAGCACCCGCGAGCAGAATGATCTGCGGCAAGCTGTCGCTGACTGGCGCAAAGTTTATCCAGACCATGGAGCCAGCACCGATCTCGTGCTGGGGTTGGCAGGCGCTTCAGCGCCAACTGCGGCTCTGCAAAAGAACCCCGAGCAAACCCCCAACAAGGTGGCGCTGCTTTTGCCTTTCGCCAGTGCCGCTTTCCATCCGGCAACCGATGCCATCGAGCGCGGTTTCATGGCAGCCAGAAACGCAGCGGGTGACGAAACGGATATCGCCATCTACCCCACTGACGGCGACAAGGAAGCCATCGACAACATTTATCAGCAAGCCGTCAACGATGGCGCCGGTTTCATTGTCGGCCCCCTGACGCGCGACGAGGTAACCGCGCTGTCCGTCAGCAGGTCGGCGGCAGGCAAGCTCGAAGTTCCGACGCTTGCCCTGAATCAGGCAGAGTCGAGCTTTACGCTTGGCAACCTGTACAGCCTCGGCCTGTCGGTCGACACCGAGGCCGCCCAGATTGCCAGGTTGACGCGCGATTTCGGCTTGCAGACCGCCATCGTGATTGCCGCCGACACCCCGGTCGCAAGCCGCATGGCACAGAGCTTCGGCGATGCCTGGCAGGCAGAAGGCGGTCGTTTGCTGTTACAGGTGATCATCAACGGACAAACCATCCCTGAAGACCTGCAATCGCGCCTACAGACACAACCGGCCGATCTGCTGGTGCTCGCCACCGAACCGGAGCTTGCCAGATCTGTCCGTGCTTTTCTCGACATCACGACCCCGACCTACGGTTTCTCGCACATTTATACCGGCGTCAATTATGAGCCGGAAGACGCCGCGCTACTGGCTGTCCGCTTCATTGACCTGCCCTGGATGCTGGCTTCCGCAGACGGTAGTTTTGACATTTACAAAGAAGCCGCAGCCGATTTGCCGCAAGGCATGATGCAGCGCTGGTTTGCCCTCGGCGCCGACGCGTATCAGGTATTTGCCGCCCTTGCTGCACGGCCGGACATGCCCTTGAGCATACGCGGCTTGACCGGCAGAATCGAGATCACGCCGGACGGCGGCATCCGCCGCACATTGGCACTCGGCCAGTTCACCAACGACGGTGTTGTGCTGGAACAAGCACCTTGAATCCTTCCGGCGCCGAAGCAGAACTGGTTGCGGCCAGCTACCTGCAACAACAAGGCATGCAAGTCATCGCGCGGAACTATCAGACCCGTTACGGCGAAATCGACCTCATCATGCAGGACGGCAAAACCCTGGTGTTCGTGGAAGTAAGATTACGCAGCAACCCCGGCTTCGGTGGCGCGGCGATGAGCATTACACCGGCCAAACAACAGAAAATCATCCGTAGCGCCGAACAGTATCTGCAAGCGCACGGCAGCGCCAACTGCCGTTTTGACGTCGTGCTGATGCGCGGTACGCGCCGGGAAGACATCGAATGGATCAGCCATGCTTTCGACGCCGGCTAGAACGAACAAAACAATATGCTCCTGAAATCCAGAATAAGCGCGCAATTCGAGCAAAGCGGACAACTCCATCTGGCGCTTGCCGAACTGCTGGCACGCCCCATCGGCGAAGCGGCCGAACTGATCGTCGAAGCACTGCTGAACGAGCGTAAGGTGCTTGCCTGCGGCAACGGCGGCGGCGCAGTCAACGCACAATATTTCGCATCGCTGCTGCTCAACCGCTACGATGTCGACCGGCCCGGACTGGCTGCCATCGCGCTATGCGAGAATGCGGCCGCGCTGACAGCAATTGCAGCAAACACTGGCCATGACAACATTTACGCCAGACAAATC
>JBEDHT010000113.1:0-3341 GCA_041174025.1 Pseudomonadota bacterium | reverse complement strand
ACGGTATCGGTGCGTTCGATCAACGCATCGACAGGCTCATCCGGTTTCCATTGGGAAACACCGAGGCTGGCAGTCACGTGCAGCAGCTCTTTCCGGTGCTCTATCACCAGCACATCGATCGCCAGCCGCAACTTCTCGCTCACCTGCAGGGCGTTTTCTGCATCGCAGTTTTTCAGCAGTATTAGGAACTCCTCACCGCCCCAGCGGCAGATGAAATCCACTTCACGCAGATTGGCTCGCAGGCACTCTGCCACCGCGATCAGCACCTGATCGCCGGCCAGATGGCCATGCAGGTCATTGATGGACTTGAAATGATCGATGTCCAGCATCAACATCGACAGCGGCTCCTGGTTGCGTCTGGCGTCGTTCAGGTAAGTGCCTGCGACCACATCGAAGGCCTGCCGGTTCGGCATTCTGGTCAGGTTGTCCGACGTCGCCATCAACTCCAGCCGGCTCTGGTAGCGCGTAATCGCCATGCCGGTGAACAGTAGTGCAATACCGGTGATGACAATGAAGACGAACATGTTGAAATAGAAAGTCTGCCGTATGCTTTTCACCGCGTCGTTCTCGTTGCGCTCGACAAACAGGTACCAGTTCAGTTCGGGGATGTAACGCACATTGAGCAGTATCGGCTCGTCATTGAAGCGGTACTCGTAAGTGCCGGTCTGTTGCGCCATGATCTTGCGGGAAATTTCTTTCAGGCCGGGATGCTCATGAATGCTGCTGTTGATCGGTTGCGCCTCGCTGCCGAACAACACGATGGTGCCGCCGGGGTCGACAAAATAGATGTTGCGCTGATAGCGCTGCTGGTAATCGTCGATCAGCGTTCTGACCGCGTCGACTGTAAGACCTACGCCAGTTGCGCCGATGAAATTGCTGGCATAATCAAAAACGCGGTAGTTGACGAATATGGTCAGGGCGTTGGCGTGCGTGGCGTCGGGGTCGACATTGATCTCGTAAGGCGTGTTCATCTGCCGCACGCGAAAATACCAGACGTCGAGCGGGTCATCCTCGCTCACCTGTTTCAGCACGCCATCGCCGTAATAATAGTTGCGCGTTTTTTCCGAAACAAAAAAGCTGCTGAAAGTACCGTAGGTTTCCCTGATTTCCTTCAGGTAACGATTGATTCTGATTGTGTCCTGTTCGCCGGATACCACCCAGTCGCGCACGAAGGTATCGCTCGCCATCATGGATGAAATGAAGATGGGCCGGATCAGGTCTTTCTGGATTTCGGAATAGATGTTATCGGCAGTCAGCGGCAGTTCACTGATGATGATGGCATCGCGGATTGCATTCCTGGACACCACATAACTGACGATGGAAGTCGCCAGAAAGCCGATACACAGCAGCACCCAGAGCAGGAAGATGATCTTGCGTTTACTGTCGATAATGCTGTGTATCATGACTGCCCGCTTGTTATTTCAGTTGCTCCGCTGCGCAGACGGGACGACGGGCCTGGTCTCGACAGCCGCACCCGCGGGCACTGCAGGCGCAGCCGGCAACATGCCCTCCAGCACCTGGTAGAACACTTCATCCTGCTTGATCATGCCGAGCTCGCTGCGCGCGCGCTCCTCAATGGCTGCAAAGCCCTGCTTGAGGTCGCGCACTTCGGCGTCGACTGAATCGTTGCGCGCTTTCAGCCTGGCGTTTGCCTCCTGCTGTTCGCTGATCTGCCGGTTCAAATCCCATACCCTGAGCCAGCTGCCCTTGCCCAGCCACAACGGGTATTGCAGCAGGGCAATCAGGATGACGAAAATCAGGGTCAGGGCTTTCACCAGCGATCAGCGGCAGGCGTTCCGCCGTTCAGCGGCCGAGATGGTAAAAAGCACCCATACCGGCGTAGCTGGTTGCGCTGCCGAGCTCTTCCTCGATACGCAGCAACTGGTTGTATTTCGCAATACGCTCGGAACGCGACAGGGAACCAGTCTTGATCTGCAATGCGTTGGTGGCGACCGAAATGTCGGCGATGGTGGTATCTTCGGTTTCGCCCGAACGGTGCGAAATGACCGAGGTGTAACCCGCACGCTTGGCGGTTTCGATGGTGGCAAAGGTTTCGGTCAGGGTGCCGATCTGGTTGACCTTGATCAGCACGGAGTTACCGACGCCGCGGGCAATACCATCGCGCAGGATTCTGGCGTTGGTGACGAAAAGATCGTCGCCGACCAGCTGCACGTTCTTGCCGAGGCGGTCGGTCAACAGCTTCCAGCCATCCCAGTCATGCTCGCTCATGCCGTCTTCAATGCTGATGATGGGGTATTTGTCGACCCAGGTCGCCAGGTAGTCGGTGAACTGGGCGGAGCTGAGTTGCAGCCCTTCGGATTCCAGATGGTACTTGCCGTCCTTGTAGAACTCCGAGCTGGCACAATCCAGGCCGAGCAGAATGTCACGGCCCGGCTCGTAACCGGCGTCGCTGATCGCCTCCAGAATATACTGGATGGCCGCTTCGTTGGACGGCAGATCAGGCGCAAAGCCGCCTTCGTCGCCCACCGTAGTGGCGAGACCGTTCTTGTGCAGCGTCTTCTTCAGCGCGTGGAACACCTCGGCACCGGCACGCAGTGCCTCGCGGAAGCTGGGCAGGCCGGCCGGAATGATCATGAATTCCTGCATGTCGACACTGTTGTCGGCGTGTGCGCCGCCGTTGATGATATTCATCATCGGCGTCGGCAGCTGCATCTGGCCGGAACCGCCGAGATAACGGTAGAGCGGCAGGCCGGATTCTTCTGCGGCGGCACGGGCGCAGGCCATGGAAACCGCCAGAATCGCGTTGGCGCCGAGACGCTCCTTGTTTTCGGTGCCGTCCAGTTCGATCAACATGTTGTCGATGAAACTCTGCTCTTCGACATCAAGCCCGACGATCGCTTCGGCGATTTCAGTGTTGACGTTCTCGACTGCCTGCAGCACGCCCTTGCCCAGATAACGGGATTTGTCGCCGTCGCGCAATTCCACCGCTTCCTTGGTACCGGTCGATGCACCGGACGGCACTGCGGCACGCCCGATGATGCCGGACTCCAGCAGGACATCGGCTTCAACAGTTGGATTACCGCGTGAATCAATGATTTCGCGGGCGATAATATCGACGATTGCGCTCATGCTAGTTTCCTCTAATGATGTAAGACTAATTGCCGCAATTTCATCCCGGGGTTGGGGCAAGCGGAATAACGCGCTTGTCCTGGTCTCCGGCTTGTTTGCGGTTTAAATGGTTTGCTCAATAAAGCCGGCCTTTTTGACCAGCCTGTCCAGATCGACCAGCACCTCAAGCAGGGCCTGCATTTTCGGCAGCGGCCAGGCGTTCGGCCCGTCCGACAATGCCTTGCTTGGGTCTGGGTGTGTTTCCATGAAAA
>JBEDHT010000112.1:0-4865 GCA_041174025.1 Pseudomonadota bacterium | reverse complement strand
GTAATAAGCGCACCAGTCCGGCACGACACATCGATGTTATGATGTACGGAATTATCCATAATAATCAACATGAAAGTATGTTCTGACGATGTTGCAAGAGACCACTTACAATTTGTATCCGGAACTGGAACCGTACCATTCCGGCTGGCTATCGGTATCGAATGGTCACCGGATTTATTATGAAGAGTGCGGCAATCCCGCCGGCAAGCCTGTAGTGTTTCTGCACGGCGGCCCCGGTAGCGGATGCAACTCGAATCAGCGGCGTTTCTTCGACCCGGCACACTATCGCATCATCCTGCTCGACCAGCGCGGATGCGGACGCAGCACGCCGCTCGGCGCGACCGTGGCCAATACTACGGACGACCTCACCGCCGACATCGATCTCTTGCGAGTGAGTTTGGGCATTCAGCGCTGGCTGGTGTTTGGCGGCTCATGGGGCAGTACGCTGGCGCTCTGTTATGCAATTGCCCATCCGCAACGCGTCTCCGGCCTGATATTGCGCGGCATTTTTCTCAGCCGCCAGGCAGAACTGGACTGGTTTCTGGGTGGCTGCGAGCAGTTTTATCCGGAAGCCTGGGCCGGGCTGCTGGAAGGCATTCCCGCAGAAGAACATGACAACCCGCTTGATGCCTATGCAAAACGCATCTTCTCGGATGACATGGATATCAGCGTGCCGGCCGCAACCCGCTGGAACGCATATGAAAACAGCATCATGAGTCTGTTGCCGGGCGATGGTAACGGCACGCCCGTCACGGCCGAAGTGCAGCTCGCCAGAGCGCGGGTACAGATACATTATATAAAGCATCAGTGCTTTGTCGGCCAGCGCGACATGCTGAAAGAAACCAGACAGCTCGACCACATTCCAACCATCATCGTGCAAGGCAGGTATGACATGGTGTGTCCGCCCCTGACCGCCTGGCAGCTCTGGCAATCCATGCCGCATGCCGAATTCCGCATGATCGCCGATGCCGGCCACTCCGCCATGGAGCCCGGCACCCGCTCGGCGCTGGTTGCCGCTACCGAACAGTTCAAGTCACTCGACTACTGAATGAACAGCCGATTCAAACGCGTCAGATCACTGAGCAAACACCCGGCCATTGCGCGGCCGCGCGAAGCCTATGCGCGCCATCGCTACAGCACGCCGCTGTTCGTGCTGCGCGAGACGCTGGCGGCATTCAAGTCGCACAACGGCCTCAGCATGTCGGCATCGCTCTCGTTCTACGCCCTGTTTGCGCTGATCCCGATGGCACTGCTGATGTTCTTTGCCATGAGCCACCTGGTCTTCACTTCGGATTACGCCATCGTCAAACTGGCGATTCTGACCAGCAATCTGGTACCCAGACTCAGCAACCGCATCATGATCGAGGTTTACAATGCCTCGCAGCAAAAAGCCGTATGGGGCGCCTTCGGTCTGTTCGCGCTGTTCTGGGTCGTGACGCCACTGGCAGGCGCGCTAAGGTCGGCTTTTTACACCATGGCGTCCATGATCGAGACGCCTTCATTCATTCAGAAAAAAATCAAGGATTCTGCGGCGGTACTCGGCATTCTGCTGATTTTCTTCATCTTCACCATCAGCGGGCTGATGCTGGAAAAAATCATTGATTTCATCAAACCCACCGCCATCTACACACAATCCATCAATGCCGCAGGCTCGCTGGCATTCACCACGCTCTGCATCGCAGGGTTTTACCGCATCTTCTTTCCTGCAAAAACAAGTTTTCGCCACATCCTGATCGGCTCCCTCGTCATCGCACTGCTATGGCTGGCGATGCGCCCGGCCTTCGCCCTGTTTCTGTCGGTCAACGAGTCCTACGGCAGCATGTTCGGCGGCATGAAAAATCTGTTCATCTCAATCGGCTGGCTTTATTACACCTTTGCCGTCTTCATGATAGGTACTGAACTGATCAGCATATTGCACAAAAAGGACGTACTGCTGCTGAGAGGGCTGTTTACCGAACTACCGAAAGACAGCCGGCACTATCTGCGCGAGCTGATGAAACGCTACGGCAAGCGCTACAAGCACGAAGACCACGTGTTCCATCAGGGCGATGAAAGCCATGACCTGTTCTATGTAGTATCGGGAGAGATCAAGCTTGTGAGCGGCGGACATCTGCTGCGCACATTGAAGGCGGGCGATTACTTCGGTGAAATGGCATTCCTCACCAACACGGCCAGATTTGCCGATGCAATTGTCGTATCCGAACGTGCAGAAATTGTCGTCATCAGCGCAGCCAACACGGAAACCCTGTTGATGAGCGACCCCAAGGTGGCCATCAGCTTTCTGAAGAAAATGGCGAGCCGCTTGCAGGACAGCCAGACCCGGTCAATCACCGGCGCCTGAAGGGAATCACCTGGCGTCAAATCTGAGTTTCATCACGATTACTGCAGTAGCCAACAACAGGGTGATGGCGTTCGCCAAAATCACAGGCAAGGAGCCGATGAGAATCCCGTAAATCAACCAGGCTGCAACACCTGTAGTGAACATGGCGTACATGCCGAGTGACACATCCTTGGCGGACCGCGTGCGCCAGACCATAATCACCTGAGGCACAAAAGCAATGGTGGTCAGCGTTGCCGCGACAAAACCGATCATTGAAGCGTAACTGTTCATGGATGCGCTCTTGAAAAGCGTCCTATTATCTTCGAGTTCATGCGCGCTGTGAACGCGCCTGCAGAAAAATCCCGGCGTATATCAGCGGCTCAGACGCAATCGCAAAACGCCTCGATCCGCTCGACAAACTCCTTGCGTTGTTCCAGCTCTGCCGGTTCCTCATGCTTTTGACTTTCAGCCGCAAGAATTTCCTCCGCAGTTTTGATCACGCCCACAGGGAAGGCGGCGGCATTTGGTTGGGTCTTGGCTGTGTGTTGCAGTTTCATTTCGTTTTCCTTTTGGGATATCTGAATATTCAGCTGAACGATGATTCAGCTTCTCTATGACTCATCTCGGTTGAAATGATTCATTTGATAAAGATTATAAAAGTCCTTGATGACAATTTCACGTCAAAAAACATCATCGGGCTACCGAGCAAGTACAAATCCTCTCCTTTCAGTTTGATTTAAGTTTTGCTCGCTACACTGCAAAGCATCACATCAACCAACAGGAGATTCATCATGAACACATTCAACCGCAACATTGTGATTGCCGGTCTTGCTTTCGCCCTTTCCGGTCCCGCGCTTTCCGTTCCTGCCCTCGCCGATGGCGACGACCCGGAAAAAATGCGCCGGATCGCCGAGGCAGCTGGCCTGATTTCACTGGAAGAAGCAACGCAAAAAGCGCTGGCGGCCAAACCCGGCACCATCATCGAAGTCGAACTGGATGACCGCAAATGGCCGCAAGGCTGGGACTATGAGTTCGAAATCATCGATGCCAACGGCAAGGAGTGGGATGTCGATATCGATGCCAAGACCGGTGAAGTGCGCAAAGTCAAGTCTGACTGGTTTTAGTGTAAACGCCCCGGCATCAATAGCACCTGCGGTACGGCCTTGCTGGCCGCACCGCATTTCTGTCATGGATTAACGGATTTTTATGTCATCACTCACTTCAAGGCTGACGCCCATGCGCTGGAAACTTCTCGGCTCCGTACTGATACTCTCCGCCATTCTGGCGGGCATCCATCATTACCGGCTGGATGCACTGGTCTTGCACATCTGGAAAACGCAGGTAGCAAGACACATTCTGCCGGATACGGCACTCGACCTTAACCGTTACCGTATAGCGATCGAGGCCAGGGCGATTGAAGGCATTGAGGATGACTTGTCCGGCCTGACCTACAACGCCGCCACCAACACCCTGTTCTCGGTTTCAAACGGCAAGCCGCTGATTTTCGAAATCGACCTCAACGGCAATCTGCTGCGCGAGATCGAGGTAGAAGGTGTGCGCGACATGGAAGGCATTACGCATGTTGAAGACAACCGCTATGTCGTGGTTGACGAATACGACCAGCGCATCATTCTGGTCGAAATCGATGCCAATACCCGCGCCATCGATGCGGCCAAAGGTCTGCAGATCAGCCTCGGCATCAGCGCCACCAAAAACAACAAGAATTTCGAAGGCGTCTCCTGGGATGAAAAAAACCAGCGCCTGCTGGTAGTCAAGGAGCGTAACCCGGCCAGCATCATCGAAGTCACCGGTTTTGCCGGTAATGCAAGCGACAGCAACCGCTTGCGGGTTTCCCAGATCGAACCGGCAAGCTTTGCGAGAATGAAATTGCGCGACTTTTCATCCATCACCTATCACAACGACAGCGGCAATCTCCTGCTGCTGAGCGATGAATCGAGGATGGCAGTCGAATTCGACGAGGACGGACGTGCCATCAGCGCACTGGCCTTGTGGCGCGGTTTTCATGGATTGAAAAACAACGTGCCGCAAGCCGAGGGCATTGCACTCGGACCGCAAAACCGGGTGTATATCGTCAGCGAACCCAACCTGTTCTACGTATTCAACCCAGCCGATTAAACTGGCCGATTAAACTGGCCGATTAAATTGATAGCGCAGCAGACGCCCGCATGCGCTGTTGCGCCGCTTCGCATATTTGCCTGAAGCTGTCGGCATCGAGCGAGGAACGGCCGACCAGCCCGCCATCGATGTCGGGCATGGCAAATATAGCGGCGGCGTTGCCCGCATTGACGCTGCCGCCGTAGAGAATTCTGCTGGCGGCGGCAAATTCCGGGGCACGTGCTGCGATCAGATTCCTGATAAATGCATGCATCTCCTGCGCCTCTGCCGGCGAGGCATGCTTGCCGGTACCGATCGCCCAGACCGGCTCGTAGGAAAACACGGCACCCAGCCTGCCGGCGAGCGCCAGATTTTCCGCACCCAGGCTATCAAGCAAAGTCCGCATCTGCTTGCCGACCACCGATTTGGC
>JBEDHT010000111.1:0-3179 GCA_041174025.1 Pseudomonadota bacterium | reverse complement strand
AGGTGCGCAATTGGGATGTACTTTTGGAAGAAACGCTGCCGCAGGCATTCGGCGCCGGCAAGGCATACGCAGCGCTGTTCCCCGGCGCAGTCAGGCGCCGCGACAGCTGCCGCAAAAAACTGCATCAGGCACTGGAGAGCCAGCGTTATCAGGCCTTGCTTCTGCAGTTGGGCATGCTGGCCACGCACAAATCCGGACAGAATAAAAAACCGCTCGTCAAATGGCTGCGGCAACGGCTGCAAAAACTGACTGACCAGTTGCCCTGGCAACAGCAACGCCTGGGCGATCTGCGACCGGCCGAATTACACCGCGTGCGCATCCGCATCAAACGTCTGCGCTATGGGCAATCTTTCTTCGGGAAAACTTTCCTTGAATCGGCAGCACCCGGATTGCTACCGGCGCGCCACCTGATCGATCTGCAAAAACAGCTCGGTCGCCTCAACGATCTGCATGTCGGCAATCAGTTGTTGCAACGGCTGCTGGCAAGACTGGCGACAACCGAACGGCAGGAAATCAGAACCACTTTCCACCGCTGGCAAGCTGAAGCCGCTGACAAAGCAAGGGCACAGATGGAAGCAAGCTGGAGCAGCCTGCAGAAGCGCCGCTGAATGGCAAAAAAGTCGGCCCGGGTGATGTCGTGCGCGGCAAAATCCACTAAACTGTTTGCATCATTCTGTCGCAGAGATCAGCCATGAATCTGGAAAAAGTAATCTTTGGATTTTTTATCGTACTGGCCATGACGCTGAACTTCGGCTTCTTCATCGGCGATATCGACAACCCGGCCCACCACCACGTCTACGAGCTTTACGCAGCCATTATCGTCAATCTGATCGCTACCGTGCTCAAGTTCGGCGACCGCACACAGATCGGCGCAGTACACCTGGCCACCAGCCTGGTGGCGGATCTGCAACTGATCACCGCAGCCGTGCTGTTTGCAGCCGTGAGCGGCACGCCGAGTGAACTGACCATGATCAATCACGTGGTTTCTCTCTCCGGCGGCGCATTGCTGGCCAACATCATCTCGGTCATCCTGCTCATGGCAGAAACCATCAGCCTGCGCCGCTAGGCATGCTGGCTGGCAGCGCCGGTATCAACCATCTCGCTGAGACCGTGACTTGAACAACATCATCTTTCTGATTTTGCGGCGCATGCGGGCGCCGCTGATCGCGGTCATCGTCAGCTTCGCCGTTGCCGTCGCCGGCATGACGCTGATGCCGGGCTTCGATGCTGAAGGCAATCCGCATCATCTGACGCTGTTCGAAGCTTTCTACATCATCAGCTATACCGCCACCACCATCGGTTTCGGCGAAGTCCCCCACCCGTTCAGCACCCAACAGCGGCTGTGGATGACATTGTCGATCTACATGACGGTGATTCCCTGGTTCTACGCCATCGGTAAAATCATTTCCCTGTTTCAGGACGTCGGCTTGCGCGTTGCAGTCACCACTTCCCGTTTTGCCAAGGAAGTGGAAGCACTGAGCGAGCCCTTCTATATCGTCTGCGGTTATGGCGAAACCGGTAGCCTGCTGGTCCGGGCACTGGACAGCAAGCACATGCGCGTCGTCGTCGTCGAGATTCTGCAGGATCGCGTCAACGAGCTGGAACTGGAAGACTATCAGTACGACATGCCGGTGCTTTGTGCGGACGTGCAACTGCCGGATGTGCTGATCAAGGCCGGCGTCCGCCACCCGATGTGCGCCGGTGTCGCCGCACTCACCAATGACGATCACGCCAATCTGGCAGTCGCGATCGCAGTCAAATTGATGAGACCCTCGCTGATGGTGCTCGGTCGTGCCGAAAATGCCGAAACCGCCGCCAACATGGCCTCGTTCGGCACCGATCACATCATCAATCCTTACACCCTGTTCGGCGAACATCTGGCGATGGAAGTGCATGCACTGGGCACCTATCTGCTGCATGAATGGCTGACCAGCGTGCCCGGCGAATCGCTACCCTCGCCCGCGTGGCCGCCGACCGGCCGCTGGGTGGTCTGCGGCTACGGTCGTTTCGGCAAATCGGTGGTAGAAAATCTTGAACGCGAGCATATCACTACCACCATTATCGAAGCCGATCCCAAACTGACCGGCTGCGAAAACTGCATCATCGGCAGCGGTGCCGAGGCACGCACGCTGGAGGAAGCCGGCATTCGCGATGCGGTCGGCATCGTCGCCGGTACCGACAACGATATCAACAATCTCTCGATTGTCATGACCGCGCGGGAAATGAACCCGGAGCTGTTCGTCGTCATCCGCAAGAACAAGCGTTACAACGAACCGCTGTTCGAGCATTTCAATGCGGATATCACCATGCAGCCGAGCGACATCATCGCGCATGAATGTCTGGCGCACATGATTTCCCCGCTGCTGGCGATGTTTCTTGCCTTGGCGCGCAATCAGACCAACGCCTGGGCCAATCAGATGATCAGTCACCTGGTCGGCATGGTCGGCGAAAACGTACCGGAAACCTGGTCCATCACCATAGACCCGCATCATGCCCCGGCCGTCGACAATCTGCTTTCCTGGGGCAAGGCCGTCACGCTGGACAGCCTGACTCACGACCCGAGCAACCGTGACATCGGGCTCGATCTGGTACCACTGCTGCTGCTGCGCGACAATAAACCTTTCCTGCAACCTGAGCTGGATACCAAACTCATGCACGGCGACCAGATTCTCTTCTGCGGCACGCCGAACGCCAAGAGCGCCTTGCCGCTCATCCTGAGCAATCACAAGGCATTGAGCTACATCATGGATGGCAGGGAAATCGCCGACGGATTGATCTGGCGCTGGATGAGCAGCAAGTTCAATAACTGAAACGTTTGCGTCGTGCATGAAAAAGCCGCTGATCACCCAGCGGCTTTTTTGTTTGTTGCAACAGCAGCTTCAAGCTGCAGTCATTTGAATCCATGCTGCATCAATAGTAACGGCGATCCTTGCCATTGTGGCGGTGATGCCTGTCATGACCCTTTTTCCAGTCGCGGCCGCCATTGTTGCGGTAGTCGAACTGGATGTTGTAGGCATACGGCTGGGCTACCGGATGGCCGGGGATAAAGTAGGTCGGTGACGTGTAGTTGTGCTGGTAATAACCGATGCTGGAAACGCCACGCGTCGGCGTCACGCTGACGCGTACCGGCATGGTTCTGCCGGGATCGTGGTCGAGCAGGGTCGTGTAGTCGCGCCCGT
>JBEDHT010000110.1:0-2974 GCA_041174025.1 Pseudomonadota bacterium | reverse complement strand
GGTCTTGCCGCTACCGGCGCCTGCCAGCACCAGCAAGGGACCGTCGAGATATTTCACAGCTTCGCGCTGCGGGGTGTTGAGATTGGAAAGCATGACGAACCAGAACGAAACAGCCGGCAAGTTTAGCCGCAGACGCCGTGCGCTGTCACGTTGCATTTTTCTGATGTTTTGACTACTGTGAATGACATCAAGGTTGAATCGGAAGCCCAATCATGGCGGCATGGAACAAAGGCGTGGTCATCGAGCAGCGGCAGTGGAGCCCGGTGTTGCATACCCTGTATGTCGAATCGCCGATCGAGCCCTATCAGGCCGGTCAGTTCGTCAAGATCGGCCTAGAGGTCGAAGGCCAGATCATCGGCCGGCCTTATTCGCTGTGCAATGCGCCTGAAACCAGGCCACTGGAGATTTATTACATCGAAGTGCCGGGCGGTGAATTGACCTCACGGCTGGTCAAACTCAAGGCCGGTGACGAGTTGCTGGTTGCGCCGCGCGCCAACGGCTTCATGGTGCTCGACGAAGTGCCGCCGGCGCCGCATTTGTGGCTGATGGCGACGGGCACCGGCGTCGGCCCGTTTCTCTCGATACTGGATACCGCCGCGCCTTGGCAACGGTTCGAGCGCGTGGTGCTGGTCTACGCCGTGCGCACGCTGGCCGAACTCTCTTACCGGCAACGCATTGCTGACCTGCAGATGAAACATGGCGCCCGCTTTGTTTTTGTACCTTTCGTCAGCCGCGAACAGACCGGCTTCGCCTTGAGCGGCAGGATTCCGCAAGCGATCGCCGACGGCCGCCTGGAAAGCAGCGCCGGTTTGGCATTGAGTGCGGCGCAAAGTCAGGTCATGCTGTGCGGCAACCCGCAGATGATCGAGGACACCACGCAGGAACTGATGCAACGCGGCATGAAAAAACACCGGCGCAAGGATCCGGGGCAGATTACCGTGGAGCATTACTGGTAATGCATGCCTGGCACGATATCGATCCCCTGTTTCTGCAATGGCAGACCGGCCGCATTTGCTGGAGCTATGCGCACTGGACCGGGCGTTCTCTGGTGGACAGCGGCGATTCGACAAGCGCGGTTGTTCAATTGATGCAGGCAGAGTTCGCCGTGCTCTCGCACGATACGCGTGCCGAGCCGGTGTTCAATTATGCCAACCTCGCCGCGCAGCGGCTGTTCAAGATGGATTGGGCGACCTTCACGCAACTGCCTTCGCGTTTTTCAGCAGAACCGATGGTGCAGGCCGAGCGCGAGGATTTTCTTCAGCGTGTCACAGAGCACGGGTATATCGATGATTACAGCGGTGTGCGCATTGCCAGTGACGGCAGCAGATTCCGCATTCGGCAGGCAACTGTCTGGAACATCGTCGACGAGCATGGCGGTCATTATGGTCAGGCCGCCATGATTCCTCACTGGCAGCCATTGTGAGGTGTTGACAGGCAACGGTTGCATTTTGTGCTTTGCGGTGTAATCTGAGAACGGGCGGGCTTTAAAAAAACCGCAGCGCGTCAATAACAACCTGAATACAGGGGAACAATCAGGGCCAATGAAGCGAATCGAAAGCGAGCTGAAAAAGCTTTCCCCGCAATGGGTCGCGTTGCTTTATTTTGTACTGGCAGCGCTGTGGATTCTTGCGTCCACTTATCTGATCACCTTCACCGCGCAAGACCCATATCATCTGGCCAGGCTCGAATTGCTGAAAGGCCTGCTGTTCGTCATTGTCACCAGTGGCCTGCTGTATCTGTTGCTCAGCGTGCAGGGCCGCGCAAGCGAAGCGCGTCCGCAAATTGAGAGCGACACGGTTAAAACCCTGCCCATCGTCGGTCTGTTTGTCGCACTCACCCTGATCGTACCGCTGATCGGTTTTGCCATTACCAGAGTCCATGGACCGCAAGTCGAGCAAGAGGCCATGGAAAGTCTTTCCAGCGTCGCCAGGCTGAAATCGGAACAGATTGAAAGATGGATGCATGAGCGCGAGTCTGATGCCGGGGTACTGGGTGCACCCAATACCCAGTTCGTCCGTTCTGCAGGGCGCCTGGCGGCATCGGATGATGTGACGGGTTGGCATCATGCGTATGTCATCGGCAAGCTGCAGAATCTCCGCTTCAACTATGATTACAGCGCGCTTTTATTGATTGATACGCGACTCAATCTGCTGGCTACCGATGGCGAGCAGATTGAGATGGCTGACGAAACCGTTGAGGCGGTGAGAGAGGCCGTGGCGACCGGAAAGCTGGCGCGCACGGATCTCTACAAAGTGCCAAGCCAGCGCATCTACCTGGATTGGGTGGTGCCGATTGTCAGTGTAGTGCCGGGGCAGGATGCAGTCGTTGCGGCGGTGATTTTGCGCACCTCCCCCGAAACCTTGCTGTTTCCTGTTATCGGTACCTGGCCCGGTCACAGCGCTACGGCTGAGGGCATGCTGGTCAGGCAGCAAGGCGGGGATGTTCTCTACATGAGCGAACTGCAGCACAAAAAAGGCACGGCGCTGGCCATGCGCTTGCCGGTGGATAACTTGCAGTTACCGGCTTCTGTAGCTTTGCGGGACAACAAAGCCGGTACGACGCACGGTATCGATTACATGGGCCAGGAAGTGCTGGCAGCCTATCATCCGGTACCAAATACGGATTGGCGCATCGTCACCAAGATCGACCGCAAGGAGGTGCTGACCCCGTTGTGGAACATGATACTGCTGGTCAGCGGCATTGCTTTTGTCTTCATCGTCGCCATCAGCATGACGCTGCTGCTGATCTGGCGCCAGCAGACCAGAATGCAGTCTCTGGCGGCGCTGGCACACAAAAGCGAATCGGAAAAACTGCTGCAGCACTTCTTTGATATGCCTTTCGTCGGCATGGCGGTGATTTCGCCTGCGAACAAGACGCTGGAGAATTTCAATGATTATTTATGTGAAATTATCGGCTATAGCCGCGAGGAATTGACCGGTAAAAGCTGCCTGGATTTTACCCATCCGGCTGATAT
>JBEDHT010000109.1:0-4104 GCA_041174025.1 Pseudomonadota bacterium | reverse complement strand
ATCGATAATCTGTATGTAAGAGAACGCTTGTGTTGATTGGGTATATGCATGCAAGCGAAGAGGATTAATAGAAATCTCCGCATTGGCGCATTAGGGACGACGACCAGGATTGAACTGTTGCCGGTTCAATTTGCCGCCACTGATGATATGGTTTTTTATTTTGGGTTAGGGCTGGAACAACGGTCTGGCAGGGGAGGCGATACAGAGTTAAAGGTTGGGTGGATAGTTTGAAATGAACCTGAGTGAGCGAGAGTTACAAGCCGATGAGCATCACTAATGTCAGGCTCAATAAATGTCGTGATCCGGGCTAGTAATTGGCTACTAACGAAAAAACAAAAGGCCTCCAAAATCTGGAGGCCTTGATTTTATTGGTGGTGATGGGGGGACTTGAACCCTCGACCTACGGATTATGAATCCGTCGCTCTAACCAGCTGAGCTACATCACCGGGTGAAACTCACGAAGCCCGCTATTCTATTTTCTCGGCGGCTTAAAGTCAAAGCCAAAGTGCTGTTCCGGCTGTATTCCGTGTCTTTTCGGGCAGTGGTTTGTGTGTGTCAGACGTTGAATCTGAAGTGCATGACGTCGCCGTCATGGACGATATAGTCCTTGCCTTCGAGCCGCATCTTGCCGGCTTCCTGTGCGCCTTTTTCACCTTTGTACTGCACGTAGTCATCATAGGCGATGACTTCGGCGCGGATGAAGCCGCGTTCGAAATCGGTGTGGATGACGCCGGCAGCCTGCGGTGCGGTGGAGCCTTTGCGGATGGTCCAGGCGCGTACTTCCTTGACCCCTGCAGTGAAGTAGGTTTCCAGGCCGAGCAGTTTGTAGGCGGCGCGGATAACGCGGTCGAGACCTGCTTCGGTGAGGCCCATTTCTTCCAGGAAGAGGGTCTTGTCTTCGTCTTCGAGGTCGGCGATTTCAGCTTCGATCTTGGCGCAGATGGCGACGACCGGGGCGCCTTCCTTGTTGCCGAGTTCTTCAACCCTGGCCAGCAGCGGGTTGTTGTTGAAGCCGTCTTCGTTGACGTTGGCGAGGTACATGACAGGCTTGACAGTGATCAGGCAGAGCGGTTTGAGCAGTGCGAGCTGGTCGGCATCGAGCCCCAGTGTGCGGACGGGGCTGCCGGTATCCAGGTGTTTTTGCACTTTTTCGAGAACGGCGCAGAGGGCGATGGATTCCTTGTCGCCCGATTTAGCTTTCTTGCCTTCACGCTGTAAGGTTTTTTCGACCGTTTCCATATCAGCCAGCGCGAGCTCGGTGTTGATCACTTCGATGTCGGAGAGCGGGTCAACCTTGCCGGCAACGTGGACGACATTGCCGTCTTCAAAGCAGCGCACGACATGGGCGATGGCGTCGGTTTCGCGGATGTTGGCGAGAAACTTGTTGCCCAGGCCTTCGCCTTTGGAGGCGCCTGCCACCAGACCGGCGATGTCGACGAATTCGACGATGGCTGGCTGTACTTTCTGCGGTTTGACGATATCGATCAGCGGTTGCATGCGCGGATCGGGGACTTCGACGATGCCGACATTGGGTTCGATAGTGCAGAACGGGTAGTTTTCAGCAGCGATGCCTGCGCGGGTGATGGCGTTGAACAGGGTGGATTTACCCACGTTTGGCAAGCCGACGATTCCACACTTCATGTTGTTCTCGATTCCTGATTATCTGGTATGTAATTTTAACATTGTGGCGTCCATGTTGCCTTCCAGCAGGGCAGGCAGCACCGGCATGCTGTGATCGATGGCTGCATCGATCAGCTTCTGTTCTTCGCGCATGGGGGCATTCAACACGTAATTAACGACGGCATTGCGGTCGCCGGGGTGGTCGATGCCAATGCGCATGCGCCAGAACTCGTTGGTGCCGAGGCAGGCGATGATGTCCTTGAGCCCGTTGTGGCCGCCGTGTCCGCCGCCTTTTTTCAGTTTGATGCTGCCGGCCGGCAAATCCAGCTCATCATGGATGACCAGAATGGCTTCGGGCGGGATTTTGTAGAAGTTGGCCAGGGCAGCAACGGCGCGACCGCTTTTGTTCATGAAAGTCGCGGGTTTCAGCAGCCAGGCTTCATTCGCATGGATTTTCAGGCGGCCGGCATCACCGGAAAACTTGCTTTCATGCAGGAGCTTGCAGCCGTTGCCGGCAGCGACGCTGTCTATCCACCAGAAGCCTGCGTTATGACGCGTGGCAGCATACTGGGCGCCGGGGTTGCCCAAGCCGACAAATAATTGAATTCCCGAGTGGTTGGCCATAAATGAATACGCGCGTTTTGGTCTCCCAAAACGCGCGCTGAGTGATTGCCTGAAGCGATTACTCGGCAGCCGGAGCTGCTTCGTCCGTGCCTTCTTCAGCTGCGGCGCTACCGCCGCGTGGCTTCGCGATGGAAACGACGGCAGTGTCTTCACCGTGGGCCAGTTGAACGAACTCAACACCCTTGGGCAGCTTGATTTCGGACAAGTGGATGGAGTGGCCGGCTTCGAGCTTGGCCAGATCGACTTCGATGAATTCCGGCAGGTCCTTGGCCAGGCAGCTGACATCGGCTTCGGTCAGGATGTGCGTAACCAGACCACCGCCGAGCTTGACGCCAGGCGCGATGTCTTCATTGATGAAGTGCAGTGGTACCTTGACGTGGATTTTCTCGGAAGCGCTGACGCGTTGAAAATCGATGTGCTGAATGGTGTTGCGGACCGGGTGCAGCTGGTAGTCACGCAGCAGAACGGATTCCTTCTTGCCATCGACGTCGAGCGTCAGGATGGAAGCGTGGAATGCTTCGTGGCGGAATTGCAGAAACAGGTTCTTGTGGTCCAGTTCGAGGCTGACGGCATCCTTGCCACCGCCGTAAACGATACCAGGCACAGTGCCGGCGCGACGAAGGCGGCGGCTCGCACCCGTACCTTTGCTATCGCGTTTTTTTGCAGAAACGATAATTTCCATTTTACTACTCCTAAATTAACTGCCATCCGCGACCAGATGACAGGGTTGTGACCGGCCCGCTTGATGCGTACCGGTCGAAACTTTTGCGCTTACTCCATGAACAGCGAACTGACCGAATCCTCGTTGCTGATGCGACGTATGGTTTCTGCCAGCAGACCGGCAGCGCTGACCTGGCGAATTTTTTTGCAGGCGAGTGCATCCGCGCGCAAGGGAATGGTGTTGGTAACGACCAGTTCATCCAGCGCTGATGCTGTAATGCGCTCGATGGCGGCACCGGACAACACCGGGTGCGTGCAGTAGGCAACGACTTTTACCGCGCCTTGTTCTTTCAGTGCCGCTGCAGCTTCGCACAGCGTATTGGCGGTATCCACCATGTCATCCATGATCACGCAGGTGCGGCCGGCGACATCCCCGATGATGTTCATGACCTTGGCAACATTCGGTTTCGGCCGGCGCTTGTCGATGATGGCCAGATCGGAATTCAGTTGCTTGGCGCAGGCGCGGGCGCGCACTACGCCGCCTACATCGGGGGAAACGACAACCAGGTTGTCGTAGTTCTGTTTCCACAGATCGCTCAGCAACAGCGGCGTGGCGTAGATGTTGTCGACCGGGATATCGAAGAAGCCCTGAATCTGGTCTGAGTGCAAATCCATCGTCATTACGCGGTTAACGCCGACGATGGTGAGCATGTTGGCGACCACTTTGGCGGTAATGGCAACGCGTGCAGAACGCGGGCGTCTGTCCTGGCGGGAGTAACCGAAATAGGGGATCGCGGCAGTGATGCGGCCGGCGGAGGAACGGCGCAGGGCATCGACCATGACCATGACTTCCATCAGGTTGTCGTTGGTCGGCATGCAGGTCGATTGCAGCACGAAAACATCCTTGCCGCGCACGTTGTCCATCAGTTCGACCATGACTTCACCATCGCTGAAGCGATCGACCGTTGCACGCCCGAGACTGATGCCAAGGTGGCTGACAACTTCTGCGGCAAGCTTGGGATTGGCGTTGCCGGTAAACACCATCATGTCGCCATTGGCCACAGTGGATTCCCTTTAAATTAAAAAATAAAAGCGTGTAAAAAAGTTTACACGCTTAGGTGATGGCTGGGGAGGAAGGATTCGAACCTTCGCATGCCGGAATCAAAATCCGGTGCCTTAACCAGCTTGGCGACTCCCCAA
>JBEDHT010000108.1:0-2716 GCA_041174025.1 Pseudomonadota bacterium | reverse complement strand
GGCGAAGATAGCGACTTCTTCATGCGCTATGTTCATGGTGGAGGTAGCATTCTTGTTGTGTCAGAAGCGGTTGTATCAGAGATTGTTCTGAATCACAGGTTAAAAATACAGTGGCGTCTTCGCCGGCAATACTGGTCGAGTAATCGCAGGGTATATATACGCATCAAGTTATTAGGGTTCAGAAAAACCCTGCTTTTAAGCTTGAAGGAAATTTTGTTAAGGATAATGCACGGGCTGTTGCGTCTGGTATTTTCACCTGTATTTATGGTCAGAGGACTGAATGGTTTCAAGAAATCCTTCTATCACGGTTTGAGGCATTTCTCCAAAGCCGCAGGGACTTTGACAGGCCTGTTCGGCAAACACCCTCAGCCGTACAAACAGCACGATGGCTTTTAAGGCTGCGTCAAGCCAAGGTCACCGCTGCCAGTAAGCGCGCAGCTGATTCTCTCCCGGGTTGTACTGCAATTCCAGCTCACCCTGACAGGCATGATGCACCGCTTCGGCAATACCGCGCGCAAGGTGAATATCCGTCGTGGTGATGACCGCCGCATCGCCAGTCGTTTCCACTTGCATCAGCCTTTTCAACGGATGTTCTGCGCGCTGATGTTCGGCATGGTGATTGACGATGCGCAGAATCTCATCGGCATTTGCTTTGAAATAAGCGCCTTCCAGAGTGACGTAGCCGGCCGGATATTGGTCATTGATACGATGACAGGCGGGGCAGATGGTCTGCTGCGCTCCGGCTGGCGCTGCCTGCCATTGCCAGCGTCCCTTGTGAAATACGGCGTGGCATTGCGGGCAAACCGTGGGGTCGGCCAGTTTGCCGCCCACTCTGTACGCATCGATGTGCTGCTCCAGTAGCGGCCTGTCATGGCTGATGCGATGAAATCCTGTTGTTGTTCGACTGGCGCTCATATCAGTTCCTTCCTCTTTGCCCTGTTTGCATTAGCGGCGCTTTGCAATTTCGTTGTGCTGTTCTTTTTCCAGCAATCTGGCAAAGCTGCAGAATTCGCCGGAGAGCATCAACATCAAATCATCCATGGTGATCACACCGACAAGATCGCCTTCCTTTTTGACTACGGGTAACCGCCTGACGCCCTTGCCGGACATGAGCCGGATGGCATCGAAAACACCCGCCTGCTCGTCTATTTTCAGCAGGCCGGCCTGCATGATGTCGCCCACCGTCATGACACTGGCATCCAGCTCGGGCGCAAGCACCTCGACGACCAGATCGCGGTCGGTCACTATGCCTACCGGCAGTGTCTTGCCGCCTTTGGTTTCAGTCACGAAGACGCTGCCGATATGGTGCTGACGCATCAACTTGGCTGCTTGCAGCACGGTCGCGTCGCGGTCCAGCGATACAACGTCGTGATTGCAGATGCTCGCTATCGTCATGATTTCTCCTTTCTGTTGTTTTACCTTAGCGTCTTGCCCGCAATATCGAAGATAACAAAACCGGCAAGCCGGCATCATTCGCGCAAACACGTACTCACACCCCTCATGGCCGTGCTAATGTTGTAACTGCCATCAATATCATCAACTGATTCACAGGAGTCCAGATGGAATTTTCCAGCCCCGGGAATCGAACCTGCCTTTATCAAACCGCCGAATTGCACGCCGTGCTCGATCAAATGGCCTGGCAGGCCGCCGGGTTGCTCAGAGACAGGGACAGGGTGATGCTGGTCGGCATTCTGCGGCGTGGCGCGCCGTTGGCCGACATGCTGCACCAGCGGCTGCTGGATAACTTTGGTTTAAAGCACCTGCAACGCATGAACCTGCAGATCAAGCGTTATGCGGACGACTTGACGCTGCTGCACCCGCAGACCCAGCTTACCGAAGACCCCGGTCATGCAGCACTCGATCTGGCGAATACCACGGTACTGGTGGTAGACGACGTCATGTATCAGGGCCACTCCATGCTGCGGGCGGTCGAATATCTGGCGAGAAAACAGGCGGCGGAAATTCGCACTGCCGTACTGGTCGACCGCGGCGCCAACAAGCTGCCGGTGCGCAGCAATATCACGGGGGTGCGTCTGGATGTAGCGCCCGCCAGCATCATTGAATGCAACGTGCCGCCTTATGAGGCGACATTCAAGATCGATCTGCTGCAACCGGACCAGCATTGATGAAAGGAGCCGGCCATGTTTCACAACCGCAGGGATGCCGCCATCCGGCTGGCTGAACGGCTCAAGGATTACAAGGGCAGGAATCCGCTGATACTCGCCATTCCGCGTGGTGCAGTGCCGATGGCGAAAATCATCGCCGAAGCGCTGCAAGGCGATTTCGATGTGGTGCTGGTGCGCAAGCTGCGCGCGCCGTGGAATCCTGAATTCGCCATCGGCTCGGTGGATGAAAGCGGCTGGACCTATATCGCCGACTACGCAGCCGACGCAGGCGCCGACAAGGCTTATATCGAGGGCGAGAAACAGGCGCAACTGGCCCTGATGCGCGAGCGGCGCAGGCAATATACCCCGGTCAGACCGCCCGCAGACCCGGCCGGACGCATTGTCATTGTCATTGATGACGGACTTGCCACCGGCGCCACGATGATTTCAGCCCTGCACGGCCTGCGCAAAAGCCAGCCGCAGAAGCTGATCTGCGCCGTGCCGGTCGCACCGCCGGAAACCCTGAGCAAGATCGCAGCACTGGCCGACGAAACCGTCTGTCTCGAAGCCCCGGCGGATTTCAGTGCGGTCGGACAGTTCTATGCGCATTT
>JBEDHT010000107.1:0-4049 GCA_041174025.1 Pseudomonadota bacterium | reverse complement strand
CGGATAGAGCACCAGCCTTCTAAGCTGGGGGTTACAGGTTCGATTCCTGTCGGGCAGGCCAGGTTTCTGATACCCGTCAGTTTCAATGGTGGCTGTAGCTCAGTTGGTAGAGCCCTGGATTGTGATTCCAGTTGTCGTGGGTTCGAGCCCCATCAGCCACCCCATCTTTTCAAACTTAAAGTTGCAAATATTTATTCTCAATGGCCGTAACTGGCCACTTTGCTTGCCCATTCGTCTTCGAATTTTTTACGTGCCCTGATGTAATCATTACCGCATTTAATGGTTTCACGGTTCAGGTTGCTGCTTTCACACCCTGCCGCTGGTTTGTAGTACAAATCCCATGCTTTTTCCTTTTCGCCCATATTTTTGATCGCGGCTGCTTTTTGCGCTCTGATCATAAGCTCTTGCTGTTGTTTGGCTTTAGCTTCAAGCTGCGCCTTTTCTCTGGCCTTGGCATTGGCATACTCACGTTGCAACTGAAGTTGCCGGAGTTGCTTCTGAGATTGTTCTGCCGATATTGCAAGTTGCAGACTCAATTGCTTGAGGGCTTTTTCGGTTTGCCAATTGATGTAGGCATCACGAATTAACCAAGCGACGATGATGGCTGCCAGAACAGCGATAAAAATGGTTATGCCATCGACGTGTGTACGTTTCTTTTCTTCATTTTCAAAAAACATGCGCTGCTGATAATTTCGTGTGTCTTCATCATCCAGTTTCATTGAGCCTCCTGGTTATCAGTTTCAGAAAGAAATAATCAACATAAAAGAAATTCTGCCGAATGTCCAAGCACACACCATCAATTTCCCTTTGATCATAGGGGCAGAATTGAAACGGCACCATTCTGTGTAAATAAAACCATAATTTGACTAATGGTATTGCTGTTCGCCGGAAATTGTGAGATAAATTCCCACGCTGTATCCAAATAATCATTTGCAGAATAACTAATAACAAGCGTGCATTTATGAAAATAACATGGATAACATGCCCGGCGGTTGCGATGCTATGGGTGCTGTCTGCCTGCAGCCATCAAAGTACCGTTACTCCCTCCACCGGTCATATCGACGGACCGGCATCGCCACATCAGCAAATACGCGCTACAGCCGATGGCGATATTCCGAAGCCGGTCAGCAGCTTTAATTATTTGCCACCCCCATCACTAAAGGCGGCGGAGCCAACTTACAGCATCGTCGTCAACGAAGCTCCGGTGAAGGAAATACTGTTTGCTCTGGCGCGTGAAAGCAAGCTGAATATGGATATTCATCCAGCCCTGCAGGGTAGGGTGACGCTGAATGCGGTAGACCAGACGCTTGCGGAAATTCTTGAGCGGCTTTCCAGACAAGTCGATCTTGCCTACCGCTACGAAAACAATGTGGTCAGCGTTCGTCCGGATTATCCCGAGCTTCGTACCTATAACGTTGATTACATCAACATGTCGCGCGATACCAAAGGGTTCATCGGTGCGGCAGCCGAAATTTCAGGTACCGGACAAGGCGCTGACAGCAATGGCGTCAATGCAAATTCGGAACATAACAGTTCGCGCACCTTGGTCAGCAGTGAATCGCGTAACCATTTCTGGGAAAACCTGGAAAGAAATATCCGGGAGATTCTGACTGAAACCGACAAGGAAGTGATGATCAGCCGCGAGGCTTCGGCTGAAGAATTGTCATCGTTATCGCGAGAGAATGAAAAGCCGCGGCCGGATCCTTTGCTAAGTGCGGTAAATGCCAAACGGGAAAAAGACCTGCTCAGGGCTGAATACAAAACCTTGCTTGCTTCAACTGTCATATCCAACCGCGAAGCGGGCATTATCAATGTGCGCGCCACTGCCCGGCAGCATGACAGGGTGCAGGACTTCATCGAAAAGGTGATGAGTAGCGCAAGACGCCAGGTTTTGATCGAGGCCACGATAGTCGAGGTGATGCTGAGCGATACGTTTCAGGCAGGCATAGACTGGAGCAGAATCGGCAATGCAGGAGCCAGTAGCGGTTTTCAGTTTTCGCAATCGCTGGGCAGTAGTGCAGGCATGGATGGCACTACGGGCAGGATTACCGGTAGTGGAACGAATGCGTTCGGCGCCAGTTCTTCAGCAGGATTTATTGCCGCTTATGTCAATCCGGTCAGCGGATTAGGCAACATATTTGCTGCCATCAGCCTGCTCAGGCAGTTTGGGGATACCAGAGTGCTTTCCAGCCCCAAGCTGATGGTGTTGAATAATCAGACGGCTGTTCTGAAGGTGGTGGACAATCTGGTTTACTTCACGATTTCAGCCGCCACTACTCAATCACAGACCAGCTCGCTGACACGATACAGTTCCACACCGCACACCGTTCCGGTCGGTGTTGTCATGAGTGTCACTCCGCATGTCGATGAAAACAGGACTGTAATGCTGAACGTCCGGCCTACGGTTTCGCGCATCGTCGATGCCATTCAGGACCCGAATCCCGGCCTCATCATGACGGATGAAGCAGGTCACAACAGTGGTGTTGTGGAGTCAAAAATACCGGTGATACAAACCCGGGAAATGGAATCCATTCTGCGTGTGCAAAGTGGCGATACGACCGTACTCGGCGGCTTGATGCAGGATGAGGTGCAAAAGAAAACAGACAAGGTGCCGGGGCTTTCAGATATTCCGTGGGCAGGCAAAGTCTTCAACGGTAAAAATGATGGCTATCGCAAATCGGAACTGGTGATTTTCCTGCGCCCGACAGTGGTCAGCAGTGCCAGTCTGGAAAGCGATGAGTTGTCGGCCTACAGAAAATTTCTACCCTCGCAGCTACCGCAACAAGGCTTTCATGAACGGCGCCATGCTGGCAGAGGTGGAGGGTGGTCGGCTCTTGTCGCAGGCGATGGCTGCTTATCCGCAAGTTTTCAATCCCGTATTCGTCAGTCTGGTCAAAGCCGGTGAGCAGACCGGAAAATTACCGGAAGTGTTCGGTCATCTCGCGGCAACGCTGCAATGGCAGGATGAATTACAGGCGCAGAGCCGGCGCATGATGACCTATCCGTTGCTGGTCTTTCTTGCCCTGGCTGGCGCTGTCGCATTTCTGATGATGTATCTGGTGCCGCAGCTGGTGCCTTTCCTGCAGGGCCTGGGTCAGGCATTGCCGTTGGAAACCCGCATGCTGATTTTCATTGCGGAAACACTGGTGCATCACTGGTGGCTGCTTCTTTCATTGCCATTGCTGGCATGGGCAAGTCTGCTGCTGTTGCTGAAACGCAGCGCCAGTATGCGTTATCGCTGTGATGGCTTGAAACTGCGTCTGCCGCTGATCGGTGAACTCTTCAAGAAAATCATTCTGGCCAGATTTTGCCGCTATTTTGCCATGATGTATCAAACCGGTATCCCGATACTGGATGCGCTCAGAACCTGTGAAGACATTGTTGCCAACCGCGTGGTGGCGGAAGCGCTGGCACGCGTGCATCAACAGATCGAAGCTGGCGCCCGCATGAGTGAAAGTTTCAGCAATACCGGCCTGTTCCCGCCTCTGGTGGTCCGCATGATCGGCGTCGGAGAAAGCACGGGCGCTCTCGACAAGTCGCTCTACAAAATAAGCTATTTCTATGACCGTGATGTGACGGAGGGCATGCAGACACTCCTGAAGCTGATAGAGCCGGCGCTGACCGTGCTGCTGGGTTTCATCCTTGCGTTCATCATGGTTGCGGTGCTTGGGCCGCTGTATGGCGCTTTTGCACAAATGAAGCTATAGGGTGCCACAGATGATGGCAAAAATCGTGCTGTGCGCCAGCAAGGAGCAACTGATTGCAGGCCGATGGCGTTTTGGCCGCCTGATATGGCACCGGACATTCCGCAACACCGCGCAGGAAATGCAGGACTTTGCTGCGTTTCTCAAGGCTTGCCGCTCCACCCCGCTCTATTTTCTGGTCGATGCGCCGGAGGAAGACTACCGTCTGCAAGTCCTGCCGCACGTCGATGGCAGTGAGCGCCGCCAGCTGCTGGACCGCAAATTGGATCAGGTTTACCGGGGTCTGCCTTATCGTGCCGCTCAGCATCTGTATCGCCAGAGCGAAGGCCGGCGCGATGATGTTTT
>JBEDHT010000106.1:0-4632 GCA_041174025.1 Pseudomonadota bacterium | reverse complement strand
GAACCGAAATGGTTATGCCTGGTGACAACACTGAAATGACGGTTGAACTCATCCAGCCAATCGCGATGGAAGAAGGCTTGCGCTTCGCCATCCGTGAAGGCGGCCGTACCGTCGGTGCCGGCGTCGTTGCAAAGATTATCGAGTAAGTAAGGGTTTAGGCCAGTAGCTCAATTGGTAGAGTATCGGTCTCCAAAACCGAGGGTTGGGGGTTCGAGACCCTCCTGGCCTGCCAAAAAAATTAATTAAGCGTAAATATGATAAATAAAATAAAGCTGGTTCTGGCGCTGCTGCTGGTAGCAGCAGGCGTAGCCGGCTTCTATTTCCTCGGTGAGCAGGCACTTGTTGTGCGTGTGCTCTCAGTGCTTGTCGGGGTGATTGCTGCCGTAATCGTTTTGTGGACTACCCCTGAGGGGCAGTCCGCTTTTGCTTTTGTGCGCGAGGCTGCTGCCGAGACGCGCAAGGTTGTCTGGCCTACCCGCAAGGAAACCATCCAGACAACGGCGATTGTGTTTGCGCTGGTTGTTGTTGTTGCCATCTTTTTGTGGATCGTAGATATGGGTTTCCTGTGGATGGTTGAGAAGTTATTGGGTCGGAGCGCTTAATGAATATGCGATGGTATGCGGTTCAGGCCTTCTCCGGATATGAAAAATCCGTGCTGCGTAGTCTGGAGGAGCGGATTGCCCGTTCCGGCATGGAGGATAAGTTCGGCCAGATTTTGGTGCCTGTTGAAGAAGTCATCGAGATGAAGGGTGGTCAGAAGGCCATTTCGGAGCGCAAGCTCTATCCGGGGTATGTCATGGTACAGATGGAAATGACAGACGACACCTGGCATCTGGTCAAGAGTACGCCGCGGGTCACCGGATTTATCGGTGGTACTGCGCAGAAACCGACTCCGATCAGGGACAAAGAAGTGGAAATCATCCTGCAGCGCATGGATGACAGCAAGAATAACCCGACACAGAAACTCACATTTGAAAAAGGTGAGTCTGTGCGCGTGATTGACGGTCCTTTCAAGGACTTTTCCGGAACAGTCGAGGACATCAATTACGAGAAGAGCAAGCTGCGTGTCACGGTGACCATTTTTGGTCGCGCTACACCAGTCGAGCTGGATTTCAGTCAGATCGAAAAAGAGGTCTGACGAAACAGGCTGGCATTCGATTGAAGGTCAGCCCCAAGCGCAGCGCCGGAGATGCTCCGGCTGCTGTATTTAACTGAAATGGGGAGCTTGTTTTGCAAGCGTTTGAACCCACTTGGAGTAAAAAATGGCAAAGAAAGTCATCGGCTATATCAAGCTGCAGATTCCTGCAGGTAAAGCCAACCCCAGCCCACCGGTAGGTCCGGCGCTCGGTCAGCGTGGTTTGAATATCATGGAGTTCTGCAAGGCGTTCAACGCAGCTACGCAGAATGTTGAACCGGGTCTGCCGATTCCTGTCGTGATTACGGCATTCGCAGACAAGAGCTTCACCTTCGTGATGAAGACCCCGCCTGCCACCATTTTGATCAAGAAAGCAGCCAAGATCGACAAGGGTTCTCCACGCCCGCACACAGACAAAGTAGGCAAGATCACTCGCGCACAAGCCGAAGAGATTGCAACAACCAAGATGCCTGACCTGACCGCCGCCGATATGGACGCAGCTGTCCGTACGATTGCTGGTAGCGCGCGTAGCATGGGTATCGAAGTGGAGGGTGTATAACATGGCTAAAGTATCCAAGCGTCTTGCTGCACTGCAAGGCAAGGTAGATCGTAGCAAGCTGTATCCGGTTGCGGATGCCCTCGCTCTGGTCAAGGAAACAGCGACTGCAAAATTCGACGAGTCCGTTGATGCCGTTATCAATCTCGGTATCGATGCGCGTAAGTCCGACCAGCTGGTACGCGGTGCATTGGTGCTGCCACACGGAACCGGCAAGACCAAACGCGTCGCAGTATTTGCGCAGGGTGCGCAGGCTGAAGCGGCGAAGGCTGCCGGTGCTGATATCGTGGGTTTTGAAGATCTGGCAGAGCAGGTCAAGGGCGGCATGCTCGATTTCGATGTGGCAATTGCTACACCGGATGCGATGCGTATTGTCGGTACCCTTGGCCAGGTTCTCGGTCCGCGCGGCCTGATGCCTAACCCCAAGGTGGGTACCGTCACGCCGAACGTAGCTGAGGCGGTCAAGAACGCCAAGGCAGGCCAGGTTCAATATCGTACCGACAAGGGCGGTATCGTTCACTGCACCATTGGCCGTGCATCTTTCAGTGTGGACGCGCTGAAGGACAATCTTGCTGCGTTGCTCGATGCCTTGACCAAGGCCAAGCCGGCTTCCAGCAAGGGCGTGTATCTTAAAAAGGTTTCCGTCTCCAGCACCATGGGTGCCGGTGTACGAGTGGATCAGGCAAATATTGCCAACTAGTTGTTGCGGGCCTGCATTGCGGGCCCGCCGAAGTGCTTTGGGCCTCGCATGACTGACCTTGCGGCCGGTCATGTCGAGATCATCAAAGACCGTAGGAATCCGCAGGGATTTAATTGATGCGGCTACAGGATGGGTGAAGGCGGGCGTTAGTCCTCCAACCTCTGTTCTGGCAGATGCTGAAACCTACGCAGATGGCGTTCCCGAAACAGGATTCAGTATTCCTGATAAAAGGTCGCCGTGGGATGGCTTCATGCCGGATGTTCGGTTGAAGCTTAATTAACGGAAGGAGAAGACCTTGAGTCTTAATCTTGAAGAGAAAAAGGCAGTAGTTGCTGAAGTCAGCGCGCAAGTCGCAGAGGCTCAGGCAATCATTCTCGCTGAGTATCGTGGCTTGGAAGTTGGCGATCTGACGCAGCTTCGTGCGCAAGCCAGAAAGTCGGGCGTTTACCTGCGCGTGTTGAAAAACACCCTGGTCCGCCGTGCCGTTGACGGCACACCGTTTTCTGGTCTGGCAAACGAGATGGTCGGCCCGCTGATGTTCGGTATTTCTACCGACCCGGTTGCCGCGGCAAAGGTATTGAATGATTTTGCCAAGACCAACGACAAGTTCGTGATCAAGGCTGGCGCAATGCCGAATCAGGTCATGGATGCGAAGGGCGTTCAAGCGCTCGCGACCATGCCCAGCCGTGAAGAGTTGCTGGCCAAGTTGCTCGGCACCATGCAGGCTCCGATTGCCAAGTTTGTTCGCACGCTCAATGAAGTGCCTACAAGCTTTGTGCGCGGTCTTGCTGCAGTGCGCGACCAAAAGGCAGCTTAACGCTACCGGTTCACATTCAACATATTATTATCAGGAGTATTAAACATGGCTGTATCCAAAGCAGAAATTCTTGATGCAATCGCATCGATGTCGGTTCTGGACCTTTCCGAACTGATCAAGGAAATGGAAGAAAAATTCGGCGTATCCGCTGCTGCTACCGCAGTTGCAGTTGCTGCTCCAGCTGCTGCTGGTGGTGCTGCTCCGGCTGCTGCTGAGCAATCCGAATTCAGCGTGATTCTGACTGGCGCTGGCGACAACAAGGTTAACGTCATCAAGGCAGTTCGCGAACTGACTTCCCTCGGTCTGAAGGAAGCCAAGGATCTGGTTGACGGCGCACCTAAGCCAATCAAGGAAGGCGTTTCCAAGGCTGACGCAGACGCAGCTCTGAAGAAGCTGATCGAAGCCGGCGCAACTGCTGAAATCAAGTAAGCATTGCTGGTTGTGTAATTTGGGCTGACGGGAGACCGTCAGCCTTCACCATTTTTACAGATGGCGTAAAACAGGCTGATTATCAGCCGTTTATAGTCGTTGAAGGTAAAAAATAACACATTGTGACAAGTGTTTTATTTTCTGCCCTCTACCCCCTTAGGAGATGCTGTGAGCTATTCCTTCACCGAAAAAAAACGTATTCGTAAAAGTTTTGCAAAACGCGAAAGCGTTCAGGAAGTACCTTACCTCCTGGCCATGCAGCTCGAATCGTATGCTGCATTTCTGCAAGCTGAAGTAGCGCCGGAGAAACGTGAAAACGCCGGCCTGCAAGCGACGTTCAGTTCAGTATTCCCGATCGTCAGCCATTCCGGCAATGCGCGCCTTGATTACGTAAGCTACACCCTCGGCCAAGAGCCGTTCGACGTCAAGGAATGTCAGCAGCGCGGATTGACCTACGCCGCGCCATTGCGCGTGAAGGTGCGTCTGACCATCATGGACAAGGAGGCTTCCAAGCCGACCGTGAAGGAAGTCAAGGAGCAGGAAGTCTACATGGGCGAGCTGCCGCTGATGACGGAAAACGGTTCCTTTGTCATCAACGGCACCGAGCGTGTCATTGTTTCACAATTGCATCGCAGTCCCGGTGTCTTCTTCGAGCATGATCGAGGTAAAACTCACAGTTCCGGCAAGTTATTGTTCTCCGCCCGCATTATTCCTTACCGCGGTTCGTGGCTGGATTTCGAATTCGACCCGAAAGACTATCTGTATTTCCGTGTCGACCGCCGTCGCAAGATGCCGGTCACCATATTGCTCAAGGCGCTCGGTTATAACCCGGAACAGATTCTTGAGATGTTCTTCGATTTCGATAACTTCCATATCAGCAAGAAGGCAGTTCAGTTTGAGCTGGTGCCGGAGCGTCTGCGCGGAGAAGTGGCGAAGTTTGATATTCTCGACAAGGATGGCAATGTGATCGTTGCCAAAGACAAGCGCATTACAGT
>JBEDHT010000105.1:0-8952 GCA_041174025.1 Pseudomonadota bacterium | reverse complement strand
GCGGATTCCCCCGAACACCGTGCGGCCGCGACCGACAGCCATGCCGTTGACGCGGCTGGCAAGGTATTCGCGGTCCGTCAGGTTATAGCCGCTGAGGAAGAAAGTCGCCTTGGTACCCTGTGGCTTGTAGCTGGCAGAGGCGTTCATCAGCGTGTAGGAAGGAATGTCGCCGTAGACACCGGTTTGCGGATCGGATACACGGCCGATCGGATCGGTTTCCTGCTTGCTGACGTAATCCCAGCCGATACGCGCGTGAATGCCGATCGGATGTTCGTAGCCGAAGTTCAGCGACGCCATGTGCTTGGGTGCATAAGGCAGACGGCTACCATCCTTGATGATGCGGCAGGAACGGATCTCGTCAACTTCCGGACCGCAGACATTCTGGATGATGTCGTTTTCGACATCATCGGCTTCAAAGTCCTGGAAGTTGTCTTTCTTGAACTTGGCTGTGAACAGGTTGGTGTAATTGCCGGACACATAGAAATTGTGCGCGCTGTTCAGGATTGTGCCGAAATCGATACGGCCGGCCAACTCGATGCCTTGCATCAGGGATTCGCCGGCGTTGTCGAAACGACTGCCGTTACGCACCACGATCTCATCGAAATCGGTGCGGAACAAGGTCGCCTGGAAGCCGATACCCTTGAAGTAGTTGGAGCGTATGCCCAGCTCCCAATTGGTGCTTTCTTCGGGTTTTGTGTTGTCGATCAGAATGCCATCTTCGCCCTCGGTCAGGTCGCGGTCAGGCCGTGGCGGCGCAAAACCCTTGTGCACCCCGGCAAATACCGTGGTGTTGGCAATACCGTTCCAGGCCACGCCAAAACCGGGCAACAGTTCGCTGTAGCGGTTGGTATCGCGTACACCCTGGGCTTCGCCATCAGCCCATACAATGTTCTGCTTGACCTTCACATCCTCGAAACGCAAGCCGGGCGTGAAAGACCAGTTGCCGACATGGAAAGTGTTCTGCACGTAGTAAGAAAGTGCCGTCACG
The DNA here is from genome assembly GCA_041174025.1 of Pseudomonadota bacterium. GTDB lineage: Bacteria > Pseudomonadota > Gammaproteobacteria > Burkholderiales > Methylophilaceae > UBA6140. The sequence continues at coordinate 7,964 of JBEDHT010000105.1, read as the reverse complement.
TCGGTTTCAAGCCGTTCCTGATGCCAGCCGGCAGGGCCGCCCAGATAGACGTCATCATCGTCCAGCACATCATCTTTCTCCACGCCGGCAAAGCGCTTGGCAAAACTCAGGCTGTGAAAGCGTGAATCAATGCCGCGAAAGCCCTGACGCTTGATGTCTTCACGATGGTAGCGGAAGCCGATCACCGCATCGTTTTCAATGCCGAACAGATTGTGACTGAAATCAAGGCGAGGTTCGAAACCGTAGTAGCGGTATTCACGCGGACGCCATTGCCCACCGCAGACCGCAGAGTTGGCTTCTGTCACATCTGCATTGTTCTCGACTTCTCCGCCCGGCCCAACAACGCTTTCCGGGCAGTAAATCATTTGGGAGTATGCGTTGCCTTCCTCGGTGAATTCATCATCTTCCCAGGTGCCCGGGCCCGCCACCTGCCGGAAGGAAGCGCGCTCGATATCGGCATAGTAAGCCTGCGTACTGAGCTTCATGGTGTCGCTGATCTGGAAGATATGTTGCAGCTGGGCGGTCCACTGTTCCATCTGGAACTTGTCGTTCTTGCCGGTCGGCGCCTGGAATTTGTCTTCGGCATACTCACGCGTGCTGAGCATGGTTTCAGAAATATGCGAGTCTTCCTCGTAATAACCGATCTTGCCGATCAGGGTCTGCCGTTCAGTCAGATTGAGCTGTCCCTTGATCGCCAGGTTGCGCTGATCGTAATCATGATTGTCGCGGATACCATCACCGCGATTTTGCAGCGCATCGATCATGAAGCCGCCACGTTCATTGCCGTAACCGAGATTGACATGGCCGCCGCGATAATCATCGGTGCCAGCCTTCAGCGTCACACTACCGGCAAGGCCATCGGCAGGCACCGGTTTGGTGACGAAATTGATCATGCCGCCTACGGTCTGCGGGCCATACAAAACCTGACCGGAGCCCTTCACCACCTCGATGCGCTGAATGCGGTCCAGCGGCGTGGTGTAATGCGCGCTGGGGTCGCCATAGGGCGCAAGGAAGAGCGGCATACCATCTTCCATCAACAGCGTGCGTGCCGTGCGGCGGGGATCCATACCACGAATGCCGATATTGATGCCGAGGCCGTAAGCACTCTCACCAACGACATTCACGCCCGGCACATCATTCAGAGCCTCCTCCATCGAGAACGGCTGGCGTTGCTCAAGGGCTTTTTCATCCACCAGATCAAAAGAGCCCGGCACCGCTTCAAGCTTCTCGGGCAGAATGCCGCTTACCGTCACAGTGTCTGTTACAAGCGCCTCTTCCGCGCCGGCAAACACCGGCACCGTCGCAAACGCAGTCATCACTGCCATTGCGATCATTTTTGGTTTTGGATTCATACTCACTCCGTTGGCTGTTTCTGCTGAAGAATGTCCAGGCTTGTCAGAAGCTGCGTTCACCGCAGCCACGAGCCTGAAGATCAAGCTGCATTCTAGATTTGCCAATCGGCGTGCAGATACCTTGAATATCCCGAATAAGTATAGGAATTTTTCCCGACCCGCTGAAAAGTGGGCGGACATGACTGAAGAGGGACTTGCGCCTGTTCTGAAGGAAACTTCAACCGGGAAATTTCAGCTTTCGATCAGCCCGTGGCGGATCGCCAGCCTGACCAGTTCCACCGGGCTGTTGACGCCCAGTTTCTGACGGATCATGGTCTGATAATTGGCCACCGTCTTCTGGCTGATGTTGAGCAGATGGCCGATATCCTCGGCACTCTTGCCTTCCGCGATCAGGCGGAACACTTCGAACTCGCGTGCGGAAAGTTTTTTGGATAAAGCATCATCGCCGCTGACCGTTTGCATGGCCATTTTCTGGGCAACCACAGGGCTGATGTAAGTGCTGCCGGCAGCTGCATTTCTGACCGCTATCACGAGGTCTTCCGCCATACCGGATTTTGCGACATAAGCCCTGGCGCCGATGTTGAGCGCCTGAAAAGCAAAGGCGGCGTTTTCGTGCATGGAGAACACCACCACCCGTGCCAGCGGGCTGCGCACCAGAATGCGGCGAATCGCCTCCAGCCCGCCCATGCCGGGCATGGACAAATCCATCACGACCACATCAGGTTTCAGCTCGCTGAACAATTGATAGGCCTGCTCGCCACTTCCGGCCTCGGCGATCACCTGCATTTCGGCGTTCTGCTCAAGCAGGCGCCGCAAGCCGGAGCGCACCACCGCGTGGTCGTCTGCGAGCAAAATACGTATCGGCTCCTGGCTCATGCAAACGCTCCCTGCAGAGGCAAACGCACCATGACCGTGGTGCCTTTCGCCAGATTGCTGTCGATCTCAAGCTCGCCGCCGGCACCGGTGACCCGTTCCCGCATGCCAATCAAACCAAAGCCGGTAGCCTGTCTCGGATTAAAACCGCAACCGTCATCCTGCACGACAATCGCAAGCTCTCCCGGTTCTGTCCACACATCGACTGTCACGCACCTTGCATTCGCATGCCGGGCAATATTGGTCAGGCACTCCTGCACCACCCGGTAGGCAATAATCGAGACTGTCTCGGGCACCCCGGCAAGGTCGCTGGCAATCCGTAGATCGCAGGTCTGCATCTTGTAACGCTGCTGCCAGCCGGAAACAAGCTCCTCCAGTGCAATCTCGAGACCGAGCTTGTCCAGCGTTTCCGGCCGCAACTGTTCGACGATATGCCGCACGATACCGATGACCTGGCGCGCAACCGCAACGATGGCTCTGGCACTCTGATTCACCGGCGTGTCCTGCGCGCTTGCATTGACAATGGCAGTCGCATCGGCATGTATCGCGGTCAGTGACTGGCCGATCTCGTCGTGAAGATCGCGCGACAGACTTTTTCTTTCTTCTTCCTGCAGATTGAGCAATTGCTGCGAGAGCTTGTGATTACGCGTGATGCTTGTTTGCAGGGTGGCAGCCATGTGGTTGAATTTGACGCTGATTTGCGAAAGCTCTGGTAGCCGGAACGGCGGCATGCGTGCATCCAGATTGCCCTGCTCGACCTGATTGATGGCATCGAGAATCTGGTCGACCGGCCTCAGTGCCTTGCCTACCGCCCAGAACACCATGACGTTGACCGCAACAAAAAAGATGCCGACCAGTTTCAACATGCCGAGCGAGTCTTCCCACACCTCGGTGATTTCATAGGTCGGGTCTGGCGTGATGACAACCTCGCCGATCAACTTGTTGTTGGCATGTATCACCCGTTTGCGCGGTTCGATATCACTGGAAAATACATTCATCAGATAGATGAACCAGGGCGGTGGCGGATTCTGCAGGGCAGCCTGAAACTCGGTCTGATTGCTGTCGCGCAAATTGCCCTTGGCATCGTAATACTCGACCCTGAGATGGCGAATCTGACCCAGGCTACTGAGGCTGAAAGGCGTTTTCAGCTTCTGCTCCGCAATCTCGTCGGCAAAATACAGCAACTCCTTGTCGATCAGATGCAGTGCCAGCGCGGAAGTGGATTCAAGCTCGGCGCGGATGTTTTCCTGCGAATTATGTATCGTCAATGCAACGCCGATGACCAGCAGAACAGCCATCAGCGCAGTGATCATCAGGTTAAGCAGTAACTTCAGACTCATGGATAAATGACGGGCGCAGTCACAGAATAAAAGACATTCAAGTGTATGCGAGATCGGACTGCCGCGTATCGGGAAAAATTCCCGATACGCGGCTCATGGGCTCAAACAGCGACAGGCGCCTTGATGGCAGGATGCGGGTCGTAGTTTTCCAGGGTGAAATCTTCAAACTTGAAACCGAAGATATCGTTTACTTGTGGATTGATACGCATGTTCGGCAATGCACGCGGTTCGCGCGAAAGCTGCTCGTTCACCTGCTCCAGATGGTTGAGATAAATATGCGCGTCGCCCAGCGTGTGCACGAAATCGCCAGGTCTGAGACCACAGACCTGAGCCACCATCATGGTCAGCAAAGCATAGGAAGCGATGTTGAACGGCACGCCGAGGAAGATATCGGCACTGCGCTGGTAGAGCTGGCATGACAGCCTGGCTCTTTGATCAGCATCATCAGGCGATGCGGGCGCCACGTAGAACTGGAAGAAGGCATGGCAAGGCGGCAGTTTCATCTGGTCAACATCGGCCACATTCCAGGCGGAAACGATCAAACGGCGCGAATCGGGGGTGGTCCTGATGGCGTTGACCACCTGCGTGATCTGGTCGATATGCGTACCGTCCGGCTTCGGCCAGTTGCGCCATTGATAACCGTAGACCGGGCCGAGATTGCCCTGCGCGTCGGCCCATTCGTCCCAGATGGTGACGCCGTTCTGCTTGAGGTAGGCGATATTGGTGCTGCCCTGCAAAAACCACAGCAACTCGTGAATGATGGATTTCAGGTGTACTTTTTTGGTCGTCAGCAGCGGGAAGCCTTCTGCCAGATCGAAACGCATCTGGTAACCGAACACCGACAGCGTGCCGGTACCGGTCCGGTCTTCCTTCTTGTGCCCATGTGCCAGCACGTGCCGCATCAAGTCATGGTAAACCTTCAATTTCATCCCCCTTCATTGGTGTTGCCGGACACTTCTGCCGTTTGCCACTTTCAGACTGGATTCCGGCCTGCGCCGCAATGACGGCGGTTGGTTAATGGTCATGTCGGCGGAAACCGGAACAATTGGCGTTCTGCATGTATCGCAGGCTGTTGTTCGCGCTCCCGCTGGATTCCGGTCTGCGCCGGAATGACGATGCTTCCTGAACTTGTCTACCGGCCAGAAAAAATGACGCTACCTGCTTGATTGTCATTCCGGCGCAGGCCGGAATCCAGTCAAATCAACTCTTGGTATAAATCCAGCCAATCGGGATTCATCTGTTCGATGATGCGGATTTTCCAGACTCGATGCCAATTCTTCAGCGCCTTCTCTCGCATGATCGCAGACGCCATCGTCGGATGACTCTCATACCAGACCAGACGATGTACGCAATACTTCCTGGTGAATCCATCAACCAGATCGTTTTTATGCTGCCAGACTCTCTTGATCAAGTCTGAAGTCACACCCACGTACAAAGTACCGTTACGTTCACTCGCCAGAATATACACACATGGTTGCATATTTTAATCTGTCTGGATTCCGGCCTGCGCCGGAATGACGGTCTCTGCCGGAATGACAATCAGGTGTGTCTTGCAATGAATTGCTTGATGGCATCGACATCGGCATCCATCACGACAAACCGTTGCGGCAGGCTTTCGAGGCCAGCCAGATCGGCAGGACGTTCCGGCTTGTGGCCCAAAGCTTCGACGATCGCGTCTTCGAACTTGGCCGGTAGCGCAGTTTCCAGTACGACCATGGGCACATCCGCTTCGCGGCATTCGAGCGCCACCTTGAGGCCGTCTGCGGTGTGGGTATCGATGGTGATGCCATACTTCTCTTGCGTCGCACGTATGGTGTGCATGCGGTTCGCATGGTTGCTGCTGCCCGAAACGAAGCCGTAGCCGGAGACTTTATCGAACAGGCCTTGCGCCTTCAGATCGAAGGCACCGCCGGCATCGACCTTGCTCCACAGTTCGCGCACCTTGCCAGCATCGCGGCCGGTCAGATCGAAGATGAAGCGCTCGAAATTGGAGGCCTTGCTGATATCCATCGACGGACTGGAGGTGTGATAGGTATTGGCCGAGCCGCGCGGCCGGTAGATGCCAGTTTTGAAAAATTCGTCCAGCACGTCGTTCTCGTTGGTGGCGACCACCAACTTTTTGATTGGCAGCCCCATCATGCGGGCGATATGACCGGCGCAGACATTGCCGAAGTTACCGGAAGGCACGGCAAAGCTGACCTGCTGGCTGTTGTCCTGCGTGACGGCAAAGTAGCCCTTGAAGTAGTACACCACCTGCGCGGCAACCCGCGCCCAGTTGATCGAGTTCACCGCGCCGATCTTGTGCTGTTTCTTGAAGGCATGGTCGTTGGAAACCGCCTTGACCACATCCTGTGCATCGTCGAACACGCCCTTGACGGCGATATTGTGAATGTTCTCGTCCTGCAGGCTGAACATCTGTGCCGACTGAAAACGGCTCATTTTCTGGTGCGGCGACAGCATGAAGACGCGGATGCCGCGTTTGCCGCGCATCGCGTATTCCGCCGCCGAACCGGTATCGCCCGAGGTGGCGCCGAGGATGTTGATTTCCTCGCCGCGCTTGTTCAGCACATATTCGAACAGGTTGCCGAGCAACTGCATCGCCATGTCCTTGAACGCCAGCGTCGGCCCGTTGGAAAGCGAGAGCAGGTAGAGATTTTCTTCCAGCTTGACGGTAGGCGTGATCTCGGCCGCATCCTGACCTGCGCGCACATGGCAATAGACTTCAGGGCGGTAGGTCTTGTCGATGATGGTCTTCAGATCGGCGGGCGGAATGTCATCCACCAGGCGCGAAAGCACGGCGTAGGCAAGGTCTCGGTAATTCATGCCGCGCATGGCGGCAAGGTCGGCCTCGCTGAAATGCGGGTACTGTTCAGGCATGTAGAGACCGCCATCCGGGGCCAGGCCGCCGAGCAGGATTTCGCTGAATGTGAGCGCGGGCGACTGCCCGCGTGTGCTGATGTATTTCATCTTATTTGCCCAACTCTTCCATGCGAATGCGCGTGACTTTGCCGACTGTCGCCGGCAAGGCTTCGATTGCGGCAATCGCCTGATTCATGTTCTTCTCGACGGTGATATGAGTGAGGATGATGATATCCGCCTCGGTTTCATTATCGGCCGGCTCTTTCTGCATCATTGCATCGATCGAGATGCTGCGGTCGCCAAGTATGCGTGTGACTTCGGCCAGCACGCCGGGCTTGTCCGAAGCGCGCATGCGCAGATAGTAGGCGCTGCTGATTTCTTCGATCGGCAGTATCGGCAGGTTGACGATCTGATCCGGCTGGAATGCCAGATAGGGCACACGCTGTTCGAACGAGGCATCCGCCAGACGTGCGACATCGACCAGATCAGCCACCACCGCGCTGGCGGTCGGTTCAGCACCGGCACCGGCACCGTAATAGAGCGTCGGGCCGACAGCATCGCCCTTGACCACAACGGCGTTCATGGCGCCGTTGACGTTCGCCACCAGCCGTTTTTCCGGAATCAGGGTGGGATGCACGCGCAGTTCGATGCCCTGCTCCGTGCGCTTGGTAATGCCCAGCAGCTTGACGCGGTAGCCGAGCTCTTCCGCATAGCGGATGTCCTTGCTTTCCAGCTTGGTGATGCCTTCGGTATAGGCGCGCTCGAACTGCATCGGGATGCCGAAACCGATGGCGGAAAGTATCATCAGCTTGTGCGCGGCATCGATCCCCTCAACGTCAAAGGTCGGGTCGGCTTCGGCATAGCCGAGGCGTTGCGCCTCGCCGAGCACATCGGCAAACGCCAGGCCTTTTTCGCGCATCTCGCTCAGGATGAAATTGGTCGTGCCGTTGATGATGCCGGCGATCCACTCGATATGGTTGGCAGCCAGCCCTTCACGCAAGGCCTTGATGATGGGAATGCCGCCGGCGACCGCCGCTTCGAAGGCGACAATGACGCCTTTTTTCTGCGCAGCGGCAAAAATCTCGTTGCCATGCAGGGCGATCAGCGCCTTGTTGGCGGTCACGACATGCTTGCCGTTTTCGATCGCTTTCAGCACCAGCTCCCTGGCGACGCCATAGCCGCCGATCAGTTCGACGACGACGTCGACATCGGGATCGTTGACCACAGAAAAGGCATCATCCGTCACCTCGCATGCGCCTGCAGTCACCTCACGCGCCAACGTCAAATTGCGGTCGGCCACCTTCACAATCTGAATCGCGCGGCCGGCACGGCGGCTGATTTCCTGCTGGTTACGCTTCAATACGTTGAAAGTGCCGCCGCCGACGGTACCGATGCCTAACAGACCTACGTTGATTGGTTTCATATCAAAATCCGTGAATGGTGAAGGGTGAAGGGTGAAGGGCAAACCCCTCCCCTCCCGGCAGGGAGGGTGGCGCATGGCGCCGGGTGGGCATCCCCCTTAACCCTTTTCCCTTCACTG
>JBEDHT010000104.1:0-2562 GCA_041174025.1 Pseudomonadota bacterium | reverse complement strand
CAATGGATATAGGAATCAACGAAAAAGACCGCAAGAAAATCGCCGAGGGCCTCTCGCATCTGCTCGCCGACACCTATACGCTCTACCTGAAAACACACTATTTTCACTGGAACGTCACCGGCCCCATGTTCAACACCTTGCATCTCATGTTCGAGACCCAATATAACGAACTGGCACTGGCGGTCGATGCGGTTGCCGAGCGCATCCGCTCGCTCGATTTCCCGGCACCGGGCACCTACCGGGAATTCAGCAAACTGGCCTCCATCCCGGAAAGCGAAGGCGTGCCCAAGGCACAGGACATGATCCGCGAACTGGTTGCCGGCCATGAAGCCGTTTGCCGCACTGCCCGCTCGGTATTCCCGGCAGCGGAAAAAGCGGCTGATGAAGCCAGCGCAGACCTGCTCACCCAGCGCCTGCAAGTGCATGAAAAGACCGCCTGGATGCTACGCAGCCTGTTGGAGAAATAATGATTGAGGCGGTCTTTCGGTGAAGGCTAAAAGCGCAGCGGCCGGAGCCAAAAAACAGCATGGATGCTACGCAGCCTGTTGGAGAAATAATTATTGAGGCGGTCTTTCGGTAGTGGCGAACGTGGATCACATTATTGATGTGAAAAGAAAATATCACACCAGACGTCATTCCGGAAACCGCAGAACGGTTATCCGGAATCCAGTATTTCATGCAGTCACTGGATTCCGGGTTCGACTTTCAGCCGCCCCGGAATGACGATATTTTTGTTTCAGCTCGATAAGCGCGAAGCACGGCCGGGGCCAGATATTCAAGCCCGGTGCTCTACGTAATAAACATATTGTCGTAAAATTTTTCAGGAGTTCATTCAAGTCATGTCTACAAAACACGCCCATCTGCTGATTCTGGGCTCCGGCCCGGCCGGTTACACTGCCGCGGTTTATGCCGCACGCGCCAACCTGAAGCCGGTGCTGGTCACCGGTATCGCGCAGGGCGGCCAGTTGATGACCACTACCGAAGTCGATAACTGGCCTGCCGATGCCAATGGCGTCATGGGCCCGGAGTTGATGGCGCGTTTCCAGCAGCACGCCGAGCGCTTCAATACCGAGATGATTTTCGATCACATCCATACCGCGCACCTGAAGGAGAAACCGATCCGGCTGGTGGGCGACAGCGGTGAGTACACCTGCGATGCGCTGATCATCGCCACCGGCGCCTCGGCCAAGTATCTCGGCCTGCCCTCGGAAGAAGCGTTTGCCGGCAAGGGCGTTTCTGCCTGCGCCACTTGCGACGGTTTCTTTTACCGCAATCAGGAAGTCGCCGTCATCGGCGGCGGCAACACCGCAGTTGAAGAGGCGCTCTATCTGGCCAATATCGCCAGCAAAGTGACGTTGGTGCATAGACGCGACAAGTTCAAGGCCGAGGCCATTCTGGTCGACAAGCTGATGGCTCGGGTGGCAGAAGGCAAGATCGAACTGCAGACCTTCCACACGCTGGATGAAGTGTTGGGCGACGACAGCGGTGTGACCGGCATGCGTATCAAGGATGTCAACAGCGGCGCTACCAAGGAGATCGCACTCAAAGGCGTGTTCATCGCCATCGGCCACAAGCCGAACACCGACATTTTTGCAGGCCAGCTGGAAATGGAAGGCGGTTATATCGTCACCAAGGCCGGCCGTGAAGGCAACTTCACCGCCACCAGCATTCCCGGCGTATTCGCGGCAGGCGACGTGCAGGATCACATCTACCGTCAGGCCGTCACCAGCGCCGGCACCGGCTGCATGGCGGCGCTCGATGCCGAGCGTTACCTTGACCAGTTGAAGTAATCATCACACCAAGCAGATCATACGGAGCTCATCTTTGTCGCTGTCATCTCCGTGTGCTCTGTGGTGAAGGATTTTCGACGTGTCAGAAGATGACGACGATCTTGAACTGTTCCGCAAGGCGGTCGGCGATGCCCGGCCGCTGCGTTCATCGCGTGTCTATCATGCAGCACCCAAACCGCGGCCGACACCGCGCCAGTTCTTGCGTGACGAGCGGCAGGCGCTGATCGACTCACTCAGCGACGATTACATTCCTGCGCACGAACTGGAAAGCGGCGAGGAACTGCTGTATCTGCGGCAGGGTCATGCGCCGGACATTCTCAGCAAGCTGCGGCGCGGTCATTGGGTCGTGCAGGCGGCGATCGACCTGCACGGCATGGTATCCGACGAGGCACGCGCTTATGTCGCCGAGTTTCTGGCCGAATGCAAAAAACGCGGCATCCGCTGCGTGCGCATCGTACACGGCAAGGGGCTGGGGTCGAGAAACCGGGAGCCGGTACTCAAGCACAAATTACGCAACTGGCTGATGCAGAAGGATGAAGTCATCGCCTATGCCCAAGCCAGACGCGAGGACGGCGGCAGCGGCGCGGTGGTGGTGTTGCTGAAAGCCGGCTGATCAATACACCGGCTACATTGCTTTCAGATGACTGAAGTGACTGAAGCTCTGAACTGGTAGCTCAGAACTGGTAGCTCAGAACTGGTAGCTCAGAACTGATAGCTCAGAACTGATAGCTCAGAACTGATAGCTCAGAACTGATAGCTCAGAACTGATAGC
>JBEDHT010000103.1:0-2598 GCA_041174025.1 Pseudomonadota bacterium | reverse complement strand
GGTGACGCTGCCGGATTCGTTTTGCAGCGTGCCGCAAATGCAATTGACCAGCGTACTTTTGCCGGAGCCGTTGGGGCCGATCAGTCCGAGGCGCTGGCCCTGCGGCACTGACAGTTCGACGCCGTCGAGCGCGACGAAACCGCCGAAACGCTTGCCCAATTGGTCGATGTGAAGGATCGGTTGGGTCATGAATTCGGCCTCTTGGCCTTGCCCGTCCAGCTTTGCCACAAGCCGACAATGCCTTTCGGCGCCAGAATGACGAAGCCAATCAGCAGCAGGCCGGTGATCAGCAGGTTGACCGCCGAGGAAATGGTGACAGTGAAGACCTGCTGCAGCGTCGAAAGCAGCAGCGCGCCGATCATCGGGCCGGCCCAGGAGGTGGTGCCGCCGATCATCGACATGGCGATCGCGTTCACCGAATAGGACAGGTTGAAGGCCGAGGCGGGTTCGACGTAGCCGATGTAATAGGGAAAGGGTGCACCGGCCATGCCGAACAACGCGCCGGAAACGACCGTGGCGATCAGCTTCAGCCGAAGCGTCGGCACGCCCGATGCCTCCGCCGACAACTCGTCGTCGCGGATCGTGGCGAAACCGACGCCCAGGCGGGACCGTTCGATCAGGCGCGCGGTGGTCAGCGCCGCCACCACCAGCACCAGCATCAACACGAACAGGAACTGGATATAGGGTCCGAAGAACGGCAATTCATGGGGTGGAGCGACATATGCGCCGCGCGAGCCGCCGACGAAGGACCAGTTGGCGATGAACGTTTCCAACACCACCGCCAGGGCCAAGGTGGCGATGGCGAAGAATATGCCGCGCAACCGCAGCGTCAGGTAGCCCATGCCGAGGCCGACCAAGCCGGCGACCGCGCCGGCGACGACCATAAGGACTGGCAACGGCAGCGGAAAGATCAGATGCATCGGCGCCAGCAGGAAGTCCGGGAATAGGTCGTCGACCCGTTCACCGATGGTGTGCAGGCAGACCGACGAATAAACGCCGATCGCGAAAAAGGCGGCCGAGCCGAAATTCACATAACCGCAATAGCCGCCGAGAATGTTCCAGGCCGTGGCCATCACGATGAATTGCAGCACCGTGTAGCCGGCGAAGAACAGATAGTCGTTGCCGACATGGCGGAATGCGAAATACAGCGCCGCGCCGATCAGTGACAAAGTGAGGATGAATGCGGGTGTGCGCATCTAGCGTCCCAGAATTCCGGAGGGCCGCACGGCAAGGGTGAGCAAGAGCAGGCCGAACGACACGGCCGGCGCCCAGGACGGGCCGTAGAACGTCGAGGTGATGCTTTCGATCACGCCAAGCAACAGGGCGGCGATCAAGGTTCCCGGCAGGCTGCCGAGGCCGCCGAGCACGCAGATGGCGAAGACCCGGCCAATATATTCGCGGCCGGACGACGGAACGACCGGCTGGATGATGATCAGCAAGGCGCCGGCCATCGATGCGGTCGCCATCGAAATCGAGAAGGCAATGCGCTTGATGTGGATCGGGTCGACCGCCATCAATTGCAGCGCCTGCGGATCCTGCGAAACCGCCATCACCGCGCGTCCGATGTAGGTGCGGGACATGAAAAGCTGCAGGCCGGCGAACAAGGCCAGCGACACCAGGCACGGCACCAGCATGCGCACCGGGAATTCCATCGCGCCGAGGCTGACGCTGCCGCTGATGTAGGGCAGGTTCACGGTGCGGTAATCGACGCCGAACACCAGGTTCAGCGTCACTTCGGTAACGAACAGCAGGCCGAAGAAGAAGGCAAGGCCGCGCAACGAATCCAGGCCGTGTTTCTCGAACGACTCGTAGTAGATCTGGTAGATCACCATGCCAAGCGCATAGAACGCCGGCATCGCGAGGATTGCGATGAGGATCGGATCAACGCCAGATTGGGAATTGAAGATGTAGGCGATGTAGGAGCCGAGAATGATGAAGCCGGGATGCGCGATATTCACGATATTGAGCATGCCGAACGAGATCGAAATGCCGGCGGTGACGGCGGCATAGAAGCCGCCGAGCATCAGCCCGGCAAGGATGGCGTTGATCAGAAGGTCAAATTCAATCGTCATCATTCGGTAAAAATTTGCAGCGTGATGGATGCGATTTTTGAAAACATGTGCTCTCACTTGTGGTGCGACGACGAAGGAATCTCGTGCAAGTCCTGGCACGCGGAGCCCTCGATTTCCTCATTCCGGATGCAGATCGCACCGGCAGCGTCAGTGGCTGGATCGAGGCCAGCACGCTCGCGCAAGTGCACCAACGCCCCAGCGCCCTGACGCTCTCCGACGATCCGCGGCAGCGTGTGCAGGCGATCGCGTACGCGGGCAAGTGTGGCGTCAGCGTCACGGCGGACCGGCTTCTCGATCCGCGACCATGTCCCGTTGTCGCCGGCACCCGTGGTCGCAATCCTTATCTCCTCGACTTCTGAAACAATCATTCAATAACTATAAGCCCAGGTTCTTCGAACTGCAAGTGCGATTTATTGGGGAAAACCCTAAAAGAGCACTTTCTTTTGCCTCCGAATTCGAAGTGTTTTTGAATGAATGCTTTGAAATATGTGGGGTGTGAAGCCCATGCATCCTCGGCGGGGATAGG
>JBEDHT010000102.1:0-2653 GCA_041174025.1 Pseudomonadota bacterium | reverse complement strand
ACGAAGATGATTTTTTCATACGCAATCTGACAGCCGCTGCCGAATCCGCTGCCGAAACCACGCGCACCATGTCGCTGCTGCTAGGCGCGATCGCCTCGGTTTCCCTGCTGGTTGGCGGCATCGGCATCATGAATATCATGCTGGTCTCGGTGACCGAGCGTACCCGCGAAATAGGCATCCGCATGGCAATCGGGGCAAGGGAACGCGACATCATGCAGCAGTTTCTGCTGGAAGCCATCATGATTTCAGTAGCAGGCTGTCTGATCGGTCTTTTGCTCGGCATAGGCGGTGCCCTGCTGGTCAACCTTCTGACCGGCGCAGCCGTCGTCATTTCCAGCAACGCTGTCGCCACTGCATTTGCCGTCGCTGCCGCTGTCGGCATCTTCTTCGGCTTCTACCCTGCCCGCAAGGCGGCACGCATGAACCCGATCGAAGCGCTCAGATACCAGTAATCATTCGATTCCCAGCGTCAGCTGAATCACATATTTGGCGGTAAACCCCACCAGGCCCAGCGTAAGGCCGAGAAACAGCACAAAAGTACCGAATTTACCGGCCCGCGATTCCCAGGCAAGATGCGCAACGATCAACAGCATCATGATCATCAGCCCGCCCACGCCCAGCGTCATGCCGATTTCCGTCATCTGGGCTTCGGTCAGCCCCATCACTGTTGTTTGCATGTTTGCTCTCAAATCCGCTAGAGCACCGATTCTGCTGAGACTTTGGCCTGCGCTCAAGCGCTAAACAGCGCTTTATTGATTTACATCAATCCCGACATGGTTATACAGACCTAGAATACGATCAACTTACTAATTAACCACTGATTGCACGGGAGACCTTGAAATGAAAAAAACCATGTTGGCTGTTGCACTGGCAGCTGCATTGACCCCTAATTTCGCTTTTGCCGAGCAAGGCGACTGGGTAGTACGCCTGAGAGCGGTAAACATCAACCCAAGTGAAGACAGTAAATTGGGACGCATGACGAACGATGCTTGGGGCGGCGGCGTACCTAACAGCATTCTCAACCAAGGCTCGGAACTTGAAGTTGAAAGCAACACCATTCCCGAGTTGGACATTTCCTACTACGTCACCAAGAACATCGCGCTTGAACTGATTCTTGCACTGGGCTCCAAGCATGATGTCAATATCCACAAAAATGCCAATGTCGACCAGGCCGTTGCTGGTAAGCGAGGCTTGGGCGAGGTCAATGTGTTACCTCCTACATTGACCGTGCAATGGCACTTCAATCCAGATCAAACCTTTGATCCTTATATTGGTGCTGGGGTTAATTTCACACGCTTCATGGATAACGGCCTCAAACTTCAAGACTTGGGTGGCCAACCAATCCGGGTAGAACGTAGCAGCTGGGGCCCCGCACTTCAGGCTGGCTTCGATATCAATCTGAAAGACGGTTGGCTGGTCAACTTCGACGTCAAGAAGGTCTGGATCGACACCGATGTCAAGATGAATCTGCTGGGTCTCGGTTACCGCAAGATCGACAAACTCGATATCGACCCGGTTGTTATCGGCTTCGGTATCGGCAAACGCTTCTAATCTCCCGTTTTAAAAGCATCCACCCTCGCCTCTTCTATCCGAAGAGGCTTCTTTTTGTCCGTAATTCCTCATCCCGTCAAAAAAGCAAAGCGATGAAAATCAAAAGCCCGCGTACCGTGTGGAACGCGGGCTTTTTTATAGCGTGCAACTCAGATGATCTTGGAGAATCTGGCGCGATTGCGGTCAGCCTGCAGATAGCGGTCGAACACCATGGCGACTGCACGGACAAAATACCATCCGAGGCCCGTCACCTGAATACCTGTTGCATCCAGCTCTACCAGGCCGTCGCGCGCAAGGACTTCCAGACTCTTCAACTCAGCCTCAAAGTATTCCTTGAAATCGATCAGATAGGCCAGATTGATGGACTCATACTGCAATCTGCCCTGGCACATCAGGGCCATGATCACCGCACGGCGCACCAGATCGTCGCGCGTCAACGGCAATCCGCGCACGATGGGCAAACGGCCCTGATCAAGCATGTCGTAATATTCTTCTATCGTCTTGGCATTCTGGCTGTAGGTCGGACCGATGCGGCCGATCGCCGATACACCCAGGCTGATCTGGTCGCAATCGGGTTGCGTGCTGTATCCCTGAAAATTGCGATGCAACCTGCCTTGCCGCTTGGCAATCGCCAGCGCGTCCTCCGGCAAGGCAAAGTGATCCATACCGACATAGACATAGCCATTGCTCAGGAAAGCTGCCACCGCATTCGACAACATGCTGAGTTTGTCGCCGGCTGTCGGCAACTCGTAATCGTTGATGCGCCGTTGCGGTTTGAATCTTTCCGGCAAATGGGCATAGGCATACAGCGCAATGCGATCCGGCCGCAACTCCGCCACCTGCTTCAGGGTGCGCTGGAAAGATTCGGCGGTCTGCATCGGCAGGCCATAAATCAGATCGACATTGATGGACTGAAAGCCCAGGCGTCTCGCAGCAGCCACCAGAGCAAACACCTGCTCGGCCGGTTGTATGCGATGTACGGCTTTTTGTACTTCATGGTCAAAATCCTGCACGCCGAAACTCAGGCGGTTGAAACCCATGGCTGCAATACGTGCCAGACGCGCTTCGGTAACTGTGCGCGGGTCGATCTCGATCGAATATT
>JBEDHT010000101.1:0-4634 GCA_041174025.1 Pseudomonadota bacterium | reverse complement strand
TACATTGATTGAACCCAAAAAATACAAGGCTTCGTTTAATTAACCCTTGAAACAAGGTTACAGATAGCATATGGCAACATACACAAATCGTCCGGTTGCAGAATTGATGACGGTCATCAACGCTGCTGCCGATCAAGCAATCAGAAAGGAGTTCCCGGCTCCTGAATATAGCCTTGAGGAAATAGCAAATGGGGTATCAGCAGAATTAACACAAAGCGATACTAAAAAGCCGAAAAACGCCTCGCATATTCTAGCCAGCGATCCTGGCCTGATGGCCCAGATTGAGGCCGAGGTCGGGTCAGCTAAAAAATTCGGTTTTGCTGGAGTGGGCGATAACGCATTGGTGCTGACCTATGATAATGATGCTGGCAACCGCCAGATTTTACGCATCACGACAGCCAATGAAAGCACATTTCCGGGCTCACAGCATGTACTGCAGCCCAATAAACAGTATTCAATTGGTAACCTGACGGTTCAGCATAGCGATATTGCATTATCTCTTGACGCCATCATGGACGATAGCAGAAGAACCAGAGATGGTCTGATCAACCACAAACTCATCAGCCAGTCTGAAGCTAACGACCTCATGCAACACCTGCAGGAAAAACTCTATCAGGAAGGCGTTTATCTTCACGACAACCATCTTGGCAATGCCGCTATCACAGCTGACGGTAGACTGCTGACCCCAGACCCCGGGGCAGTCAGCACTATCGAACAACATCAACAATATCTCGCCACACTGGATGACGAAGCTCGAAAATCCAAAATGCAGCAAATGGAGTCGGTAGCAGAACGTGCGGCGGCAAGTGAACATTTGCATGCAAAAGGAAAAGGTGCCGTCGGTTTAATGCTTGGCGCGGGGCTGGCGCTTGCATCGGGAACCGCCAGCGCCAGAAACGCGCAAGGCGGGCCAACTGAAAAAGTGCAGGCATTCAAGGATGGGGTTCTCAGCAACCTTGAAGAAATGCTTCCGGTTATCAATGCAGAAAAAGCCATGCAGGAAGGCAAACCCAATGAAGCGATTGCAAGGCTTGCCGACTGGACACCCGCAGGTGAACCTAACCGCTACCTGCAAAGATTGCACGCAGCAGTTAGCGGAAAAGCTACAGATGTAGAACCGGGGATGATCGAAAGCTTATCCACATCCACCCTGGATACACTTAAATACGCTGCAAATAAGGGGAATGAAGCGCTCGACAACCTGCAAGAGCATATTGGGTTACCCACGAAAAGAACAACAGACGCTGAGAAACTCGCAAATAAAAACGCATTCATGCAAGCTGCCGATGCCATCATGGCTGGCGATACCAACTACAAGATTCCACAAGACAGCCACATTACAGTTAAAGCGACGGTGGCTAATTTTCATAATCTTCACAATTATTTATCAAGAAACGGCGGTCTGAATGCAGAGGACTTGAAGACACTAGATATGGCCAGGCAAAGAATTTCTGAAGGTTTTGATGCGCCGCTTTATGGCCCGCTTAAAGGAATCGTTCACAAATATGAGGCTTCACTGGCAATCGAGACCGACTTCCAACAGGCGGAATTAAGCCGCTGACAGTCCGCACAATCACTGCTCGACACCGCTAACAGTTACAATGTCGTGTTTATTTCAATTAATAATACGGCATCGCATAACCCATGCAGTTCTCCTTGCAACACACCTTGCCTGTTCCAAAACCGGGGCAGACCAACCGTTTTACCATCAGCAGTAATGGCAAGGACAGCCTCGCCCTCGCTACGCTTGCCACAGAATTAAAAAACAAAAAACATCATCACCCGCTGGCTATCATCACCGCCAATGCATTCGATGCGCAACGGCTTCTGGAAGAAATTCCGTACTTTGCACCGCAGCTGAATGTACACTTGCTACCTGACTGGGAAACACTGCCCTACGACCAGTTCTCGCCGCACCCTGATCTGATTTCCGACCGCCTGACCACGCTCTACAACATCGCACAGCATGCCTGCGATGTGATTCTTGTGCCGTTATCCACTGCACTGATACGCATGAGCCCAAAAGCTTATTTGAGCGCCAATACCTTTATGCTCAAAAAAGGCCAGAAGCTTGATCTGGAGGCCTTGCGCAAGCAATGCGCAGAAGCCGGCTACCACCATGTCACGCAAGTGGTGGCACACGGTGAATTCAGCGTGCGCGGCGGCTTGGTGGATTTGTTCCCCATGGGTTCGGCCCTGCCTTACCGCATTGATCTGTTTGATGATGAAATCGAAAGCTTGCGTACCTTTGATGTAGACACCCAGCGCAGTCTGTACCCGGTGCCGGAAATCAGGTTACTGCCTGCGCGCGAATTCCCGCTCGACGAAGCCGGTATCGCGATTTTCAGAAGTCAGTTCAGGGAAGTTTTTGAGGGCGACCCGCAGCGCGCAAGAATCTACAAGGATGTCAGTAAAGGTATCGCTTCCGGCGGAATTGAATGGTTCCTGCCGCTGTTCTTTGAACAAACCGCAACGCTGCTCGACTATCTTCCGGCTGAAAGTGTGCTGTGCCTGCATGGCGACCTTGACCACAGCGCGCAGCAATTCTGGCGCGAAGCACAATCGCGTTATCGCACACTGGCACATGATGCCGAGCGCCCACTGTTGACGCCGGAAACACTGCTGATCAAGACAGAAGACTTCTTCGCAGCCACTCATGCATTTCCCAGATTAAGTCTGACAATAGAAAAAGACAGCGACGGTTTACCCGCACTGGATATCGAGCGTCGCGCGGACGACCCCTTACACAAGCTCAAGGACTTCATCAGCGCATTCAAAGGCCGCGTGTTAATCATTGCGGAGAGCCTGGGGCGGCGTGAAACCATGGCGCAGCTTTTTACCGAACACGCTCTGGAATTCAGCATCTGCGAATCATGGAATGATTTTCTGGCTGACAAAGAAATAGCTAGCAAAGAAATAGCTGGCAGAGAAATAACCGGCAAAGAAAAAGTAATGCTGGGGGTTGGCTCTCTGCATGCCGGCTTCATGTTGCCCCCAATGCAAAATGCGGCTGAGTCAGGAAACGACGGCGCAGACACTACAAATAGTGCGGCAAGCAGTCGCAACACCGTAGCTGCCGTATTTGGCTTGGCAGTCATTACCGAAGCCGAACTATACGCGGCTACGGTGCGCCAGCAGCGCCGTCGAGAAAAAGAGAAGGCACGCAGCACCGAAGGCATGCTCAAGGATTTGTCAGAGCTGCGCCTGAATGACCCGGTAGTGCATGAACAGCATGGCGTAGGTCGTTACAAAGGCTTGGTGAATCTCGATTTCGGCGAGGGCGAAACCGAATTCCTGCTGCTGGAATACCATGGCGATGACAAACTCTATGTGCCCGTTTCGCAGCTGTTTCTGATTTCGCGCTATTCCGGCGGACCTCCGGAATCA
This sequence comes from Pseudomonadota bacterium, assembly GCA_041174025.1. GTDB lineage: Bacteria > Pseudomonadota > Gammaproteobacteria > Burkholderiales > Methylophilaceae > UBA6140. The sequence goes on along the minus strand of JBEDHT010000101.1, from coordinate 1,247 downwards.
GCCCCGCTTCACCGTTTAGGCAGTGGCCAGTGGGAAAAAGCCAGGAAAAAGGCGCTGAAGCAGATCCGCGACACTGCTGCAGAGCTGCTCAATCTCTACGCCCAGCGCGCCGCACGTCAGGGCCATGCATTCAAGCTGTCGCTGCACGATTACGAAGCCTTTGCCGAAGGCTTTCCGTTCGAGGAAACCGCCGACCAGCTTGCTGCCATCGAAGCGGTCATCGACGACATGCAATCCGGCCGGCCGATGGACCGCCTGGTCTGCGGCGATGTCGGCTTCGGCAAGACCGAAGTCGCGCTGCGCGCTGCCTTCGTCGCGGTGATGGGCGGCCGCCAGGTGGCCGTACTGGTACCGACCACGCTGCTGGCGGAACAGCACTACAACAATTTCACCGACCGCTTTGCCGAATGGCCGATCAAGGTTGCGGAAATCTCCCGCTTCCGCACCGCCAAGGAACAGAAAGAAGCGTTGCAGGGCTTGGCCGAAGGCAAGATCGACATCATCATCGGCACCCACCGGCTGATCCAGAAAGACGTCAAATTCAAGAACCTGGGTCTCGCCATTCTCGATGAAGAACACCGCTTCGGCGTGCGCCAGAAGGAACAGTTGAAGGCGCTGCGCGCAGAAGTAGACGTGCTGACGCTGACGGCAACACCGATCCCGCGCACGCTGTCGATGGCGATGGAAGGCCTGCGCGAGTTCTCCGTCATCAGCACGCCGCCGCAGAAACGCCTGGCGATCAAGACCTTCCACACCGATTATTCCGAAGGCATCATCCGCGAGGCGGCCATGCGTGAATTCAAGCGCGGCGGCCAGGTGTACTTCCTGCATAACGAGGTGGACACCATCCAGAGCATGCGCGAAAAGCTGGAGAAAATCCTGCCGGATGCGTGTATCGGCATTGCCCACGGCCAGTTACGCGAACGCGAGCTGGAGCATGTCATGCGCGATTTTTACCACCAACGCTTCAACCTGCTGCTGTGCACCACCATCATCGAGACTGGCATCGACGTGCCCACCGCCAACACCATCATCATGAACAAGGCCGACATGTTCGGCCTCGCCCAGCTGCATCAGCTCAGAGGCCGCGTCGGCCGCTCGCACCACCAGGCCTACGCCTACCTGCTGACCGACCCGCACCGCAACATCACGCCGCAGGCAAAAAAACGGCTGGACGCGATCCAGCTGCTGGAAGACCTCGGCGCCGGTTTCCACCTCGCCATGCACGACCTGGAAATCCGCGGTGC
>JBEDHT010000100.1:0-4864 GCA_041174025.1 Pseudomonadota bacterium | reverse complement strand
TCACCCATGCCGACAATCTGGTGGGTGGCGAGCGTGCCGGAGCGCAGGCCGCGTTCGTGACCGCCGCCGTGCATCTGCGCTTCAAGACGTACGCGCGGTTTGCGGCGCACGTAAAGCGCGCCTATGCCCTTGGGGCCGTAAGTCTTGTGCGCCGAGAAGCTCATCAGGTCGACCGGCAGTTTCTCCAGGTCGATGGCGACCTTGCCGGTGGCTTGTGCTGCGTCAACGTGGAAGATGATGCCGTGTTCGCGGCAGAGGTTGCCGATGGCTTCGATATCCTGAATGACGCCGATCTCGTTGTTGACCAGCATGACAGAAGCAAGCACCGTGTCCGGGCGGATGGCTGCCTTGAATTTTTCGATATCTACCAGGCCGTTCGGCTCCGGTTGCAGGAAGGTCGCTTCAAAACCTTCGCGTTCGAGTTCGCGCACCGGATCGATCACGGCCTTGTGCTCGGTCATGACGGTGATGATGTGCTTGCCCTTGCCGCTATAAAAATGCGCGGCGCCCTTGATCGCAAGGTTGTTGGATTCGGTCGCACCCGAGGTCCAGACGATTTCGCGCGGGTCGGCGTTGACCAGCTTTGCGACTTCTTCGCGGGCGTTTTCCACAGCCTTTTCCGCTGTCCAGCCGAATACATGGCTGCGCGATGCCGGGTTGCCGAAGAATTCGGTAATGTAAGGGATCATCTTTTCCGCCACGCGCGGGTCGACCGGCGTGGTGGCTGAGTAATCCAGATAGATCGGTGTTTTAACAGTCATGATGGGTCCTGGGTATTTTCTGGTTCAGTATTCAATATTCATCAAACTATACGGCGACCGCTGTCAGTTGCCGCAGTCTTGCAATTTCGCCTGCCAGCACGGCAAGAAAGCTGTCGATCTGTTCTGCGCTGTTGCCGGCGCCGAGACTGGTGCGGATCGCGCCCTTGGCCAACTCCGCTTCTACGCCCATGGCCAGCAAAACGGCACTCGGCTCCGAGCTGTCACTGGAGCAGGCGGAGCCGCTGGCAACGGCAAATCCCTTGCGATCCAGCGCCATCACCAGGGTTTCACCTTCGATTTCATTGAAGGCAAAAAAACTGGTGTTGGGCAATCTTTCTGCTTCGGCGCCGAAAATGACGGCGCCCAGTTTTTTCAATCCCGTTTCCAGGCGTTCGCGCATCTGGCGGATGCGGCCCGGTTCCTGCAGCAGTCTTGCATTCAGCAGTTCGCATGCGGCACCGAAACCGACGATGGCGGCCACGTTTTCTGTCCCGCTGCGAAGTCCTTTTTCCTGTCCGCCACCATGAATCACCGGCTCGATGTCGATGCGCTTGTCGAGTATCAGCGCGCCTGCACCCTGCGGGCCGTTGATCTTGTGCGATGAGAGCGTCATCGCATGTACGTTGAGTTCGGCGAAATCCACCCTGATCTTGCCCAGCGCTTGTACCGCGTCGGTATGCACGGTGACGCCGTGTTTGCGGGCGATGGCAGCGATAGCGGCGACTTTCTGCAACACGCCGGTTTCATTGTTGGCCAGCATGACTGACAGCAGGCTGGTTTCTGTTTGCAGCAATTCCTCTACGCCGCTTTCCTCTACGACGCCGTGGCGGTCGACCGGCAAGACCGCCAGTTTCCAGCCGCGCTGTTGCAGCGCCTGCGCCGGGCGGCTGATACAAGGATGCTCGATGGCGCTGACGGCGATCTGGCTGGCGCCGTAGCGCCCGGCAATACCGGTTACAGCGAGGTTGTTAGCTTCCGTACCGCCTGAGGTGAAAATCACTTGCGAAGGATGCGCATTGACGGCATCGGCAACCTGTTCGCGCGCCCGTTCGATGGCACTTCTCGCATGCCGGCCGAAACTGTGGCGGCTGGTGGGGTTGCCATGCTGAGCCGTCATGAACGGTAGCATGGATTCAAGCACGCGGCTATCGAGCGCAGTGGTGGCGTTATGATCGAAATAGATACTGCTCATGCGGCATCGCTCAGGCTGTCATCGCCTCGACTACGGGTTGCATGGTGCACGGACGGCTGCCCATGACAATTTTCTTGCCATCGCGTTGCGAAGCGACCAGGTCGGCAATGGAGACGCCGGCCAGGTGTTCCAATATTTTGTGGTTGAGGCTGGACCAGAGGTCGTGCGTCATGCAACGCCCCTCATCATGGCAGTTCTCGCGACCGCCGCACTGGGTTGCATCGATCGACTCATCGACGGCACTGATGATTTGCGACACCGAGATTTCGTGCTGTTGTTTGGCAAGACGATAACCGCCGCCGGGACCGCGCACGCTTTTTACCAGGCCGCTGCGGCGCAGACGGCTGAACAGTTGCTCAAGATAGGAGAGCGAAATATTCTGCCGTTCACTGATGCCTGCCAGCGTGACAGGCTTCTCGGATTCATTCAGCGCGAGATCCAGCATTGCGGTGACGGCAAAACGACCCTTGGTAGTTAATCGCATGACAAGTTTCCTGAAATATTAGGGTTATTCCGGCGGCATTGATATCCAGTAATGACGCCGTTTCCAACCTGTTTTTACAGGCTGGATTCTAGAATACCTTAATACTTTAGTCAACTATTTTGTTGAGGTAGTTCACGTCGAAAGCTTTGCCAACCTCGGCATCGGTTTCGACGTCGGCGCCAAGTTTCTCCAGTTGCTGCATGACTGCCTGAAGTTGCTGATCCTGTTTCGCGGCATGGTCGAGCAGGGCGTGAATGGCTTTGGCCATCGGGTCGTTCATGTTGTCGCTCACCGCGTAAGCGGAGAAACCGATCTTTTGCGCCATCTCGTCTCGCTGCTGCGATTTGCCTTCGTCGAGGATACGCGCGGGGATACCGACAGCAGTTGCGTTGGCTGGTACGTCCTTGACCACAACGGCATTGGAGCCGATCTTGGCTTGTGCGCCGATGGTGATGGGGCCGAGGATTTTGGCGCCGGCGCCGATCACTACGCCCTGTTCGAGCGTGGGGTGGCGCTTGCCTTTGTTCCATGAGGTGCCGCCCAGCGTGACACCATGGTAGAGGGTGCAATCGTCGCCGATGACGGCTGTTTCGCCGATGACGACGCCCATGCCGTGGTCGATGAAGACGCGGCGGCCGATGGTGGCGCCGGGGTGAATCTCGATGCCGGTGAGCCAGCGGGCGATGTGCGAGCTGAAACGCGCCAGCCAGTAGAAGCGCTGTTTCCAGATCCAGTGCGCGAGCCTGTGCATCAGCAGAGCATGCACGCCGGGGTAGGTCGTCAGGATTTCCCAGCGGGTTCTGGCTGCCGGATCGCGTTCGAAAACAACGCTGATATCTTCATTCAAATGCGTAAACATGTCTTATTCTGACACAAAAGGGGGCATGGTTTAATCAGGAATTTTCTTGCCGCACTTGCTGCCGGGGATGCGCGGCGATTGCGTCAGTTTCAGCACGCCGCGCAGGATATTCACTTCCTCTTTTTCCAGATTGGCGCGCGCATAAATGCGGCGTACCCGCTGCATGAGCTTTTTCGGCTGCGCCGGATTGTAGTAGCCGATCTCGATCAGCACTTCTTCCAGGTGCTGATAGAAGCCTTCGAGCTCGTCGCTGGTGGCGAGCGGATTGGTTCTTGCCGCCAGCGCTTGCTGACCGGCATCCAGACTTGCCATGCGGATCTCGTAGCACATGACCTGCACCGCTGCGGCGAGGTTGAGCGAGGAGAAATCGGGATTGGCCGGAATCATCGCCAGCAACTGGCACAAATCCAGTTCGGCATTGGAAAGGCCGCTCATTTCAGTGCCGAACACCAGAGCGACCTTTTGATTGCCGGCGATGGAAACGGCGCGTTGTGCAGCTTCACGCGCGGCTAGCAGCTCATGCGACAGCTGGCGTTTGCGCGCACTGAGGCCGATCACCAGCGCGCAGCCTTGCAGCGCCTGTTCCAGCGTGGCGCAGACTTTTGCCGATTGCAGCAGATCGGCGGCGCCGGTTGCCATGACAGTGGCATGAGCGTCAGGAAATGAGGCGGGCGCTACCAGATGCAGATCGGTGAGCCCCATGGTTTTCATGGCGCGGGCCGTGGCCCCGATGTTGCCGGGATGGCTGGTCTGGCAGAGAACGATACGGATGTTGGCTAGGCAGGCGGGGACTGTCACGTTGGGTTTGGAACTCATTGAATTAGGCTTAACCCTGATTATCCATCAGGCGGCCTTTCAGGCCTGCACGAGTGTTGGCGGCCAGTTTACGGTCATTTTTGCCGATCGCTCGGCGTCCATAGGTCAAGCTATGGACTTCTCTCAATCGACAAAACTGCCTCGTAACCTGCCTCACCATCATCTCGCGCCCTAATAAATAATCTGGGTTAAAATGCTATTTTAACAGCTCTTTAATATGACCTCGTACCCAGTTATCGAGGCAATCGCAGAAAGCAATCTATGCATCCCATGTTGACCAACGCGGTGAAAGCCGCGCGCCGCGCAGGCAGTATCATTACTCATGCCTCGCAAGATGTAGGCGCCCTGAAAATCCGCAGCAAAACCTACAACGATTTCGTCAGTGAAGTCGATCATGCGGCTGAGCGCGCCATCATAGACACCCTCAAGGACGCTTACCCGACCCACGGCTTTCTCGGGGAAGAGAGCGGCAACAGCAACGAGGAGGCAGAGTACGTCTGGATTATCGATCCGCTCGACGGCACCACCAACTTTCTGCACAACTTTCCGCAATACTGCGTATCCATCGCCCTCATGCATCGCGGTCAGCTGACCCAGGCCGTGGTTTACGATCCCAACCGTAACGATCTGTTTACGGCGACCAAGGGCCGAGGCGCTTTTCTCAATGACAGGCGCATCCGCGTGACCGGCCGCACCAAATTGCAGGAGTCGATTATCGGTACTGGCTTCCCGTTCCGCGACTTCACCCATCT
>JBEDHT010000099.1:0-2924 GCA_041174025.1 Pseudomonadota bacterium | reverse complement strand
CTGCCTTTGCTCGAAAAAAACCTCGGTCATCCGATCGAGCACGGCAAACTGGATGTCTCTTTCTACCGTGACGATTTCGGCCAGCGCGGACTGCATCAGGACACCAAACCTTCACAGATCCCGTTCGAGGTCGAAGGCCGTCACATCATTCTGATCGACGACGTGTTCTACACCGGCCGCACCATACGGGCGGCCATGAACGAGCTGTTCGACTACGGACGTCCGGCCAGTATTTCGCTGGCTGTGCTGGTCAACCGTGGCGGCCGCGAACTGCCGATAACCCCGCAGTATTGCGCTCACGAAATGCAGCTGGCGGCAGACTGGAACCTGCAATTGTTGCAGGACGCGCAAGGCAGGTTTCACTTCACACTGGAAGAAAGCGATTGATGTACAACCCGCAACTTACCGAAGACGGCAAACTCCGGCACCTGCTTTCGATCGAAGGCCTGCCAAAAACCATCATCAACCAGATTCTGGATACTGCCGAATCCTTCGTCGGCGTCGCCGAAAGAGAAGTCAAGAAAGTACCGCTGCTGCGCGGCAAGACCGTATGCAACATCTTCTTCGAAAACAGCACACGTACGCGCACTACGTTCGAGATCGCTGCCAAACGCCTTTCGGCCGACGTCATCAATCTGAATGTCAGCACCTCATCGCAATCCAAGGGCGAGACCATCCTCGATACGGTCGACAACCTCACCGCTATGCATGCCGACATGTTCGTCGTGCGCCACGCCCAATCCGGCGCCGCACATTTCATCGCACGCCACGTGCAACCGCACATCCACGTCATCAATGCCGGTGATGGCCGCCACGCCCACCCGACACAGGGGCTGCTCGACGTCTTCACCATCCGCCGCTACAAGCCGGATCTGCATAACCTGCGCGTGGCACTGGTGGGTGACGTGCTGCATTCGCGCGTTGCCAGATCGGAAATCCATGCCCTGACCACGCTGGGCGTGCCGGAAGTGCGCGTCATCGCGCCCAAAACACTGCTGCCGGAACATGTCGAAAAATTGGGTGTGCAGGTCCATCACGACATGGCTGCCGGCCTCAAGGATGTCGACGTGGTGATGATGCTGCGGCTGCAGAACGAGCGCATGGCCGGCGCCATGCTGCCGAGCGCTCAGGAGTATTTCAAAACCTTCGGCCTGACCCAGGAAAAACTGGCGCACGCCAGGCCGGACGCCATCGTCATGCACCCGGGGCCGATGAACCGCGGCATCGAGATCGATTCCTCGGTCGCCGATGGGCGCCAGTCGGTCATCCTGCCCCAGGTCACCTACGGCATTGCCGTCCGCATGGCGGTCATGTCGATTCTTGCAGGTAACAACGGATGAAAATTCATATCAAAAACGGCCGTCTGATTGATCCCCGGCATGCCATCGATGCGAAACAGGACCTCTTCATCGCCGCCGGCAAGGTAGTCGGTATCGGCCAGGCACCTGCCGATTTCAGCGCGAATCAGGTGATCGATGCCAGCGGACTGATTGTCTGCCCGGGCCTGATCGATTTGTCCGCCCGGCTGCGCGAGCCGGGTTTTGAATACAAAGCCACGCTGGAAAGCGAAATGCTGGCTGCGGCTGCTGGCGGCGTCACCAGCCTCGCCTGCCCGCCGGATACCGACCCGGTACTGGATGAACCGGGGCTGGTCGAAATGCTGAAACACCGCGCCCGGCAATTGAATCTCGCGCACGTTTATCCGCTCGGGGCGCTGACCCGTCAGCTTCAGGGTGAGCATCTGACCGAGATGTGTGAACTGACCGAAGCCGGTTGTGTGGGCTTTTCGCACGCCGACAGACCGGTCACCGACACGCTGGTGCTATGGCGCGCCATGCAATATGCGGCAACTTTCGGTTTCACGGTCTGGCTGCAGCCGCAGGACAAGCATCTGGCCGCCAACGGCGTGGCCCATGACGGCGAGGTGGCAGCCAGGCTCGGCTTGCGCGGTATTCCCGCCACGGCGGAAACCATTGCGCTGGCTACCATCATCCGCCTCGCCAAGGAAAGCAGAGCCAGAGTGCATATCGGACGGCTTTCCACCGAGGAAGGCGTGATGATGGTCAGGGTGGCAAAGCACGAAGGGCTCGCCATCAGCTGCGACGTGGCAGCCAATCACCTGCACCTGACCGAACATGACATCGGCTTTTTCGATGCCAATTGTCACCTGCGACCGCCATTACGTACCCAGCGTGACAAGGACGCCTTGCGTCAGGGTGTGGCCGACGGCACGATTGACGCCATCTGCTCCGATCACGCCCCGGTTGACGACGACGCCAAACTGGTGCCTTTTGCCGAGTCCGAGGCCGGTGCCACCGGGCTGGAGCTGTTGCTGCCGCTGACACTGAAATGGGCCGGCGAACAACGCATGCCGCTGGGCGATGCCATCGCCAGTCTAACCTGCAAACCTGCCGCGATACTCGGTCTTGATAGCGGCCATCTTGCCATGAACAGCAGCGCCGACATCTGCATATTCGACCCTGAGCATTACTGGAAAATCGAACCCCGGGTATTGAAAAGCCAGGGCAAAAATACGCCGTTCACCGGCCTGGAACTGCCCGGCAAGGTACGCTACACCATTCTCGACGGCAACATCGTGCACAAGCCGGACGGCCATCACCATCGCGTTTGAATTCTTCCAGCGAAAGGCAGGGCAGAAATGAAAAAGACCAGCCATGCAGTTCATGCAGACAGGCAGCACAACTTCTCGCGCCGCAGTTTCATGCAGACCGTCGCTGCGCTGCCGTTGATGCTGGCCTTGCCCGGCCAGGCGCTGGCCGCCGGCAACATTCACAGGATCAGCGGCGAGGCCTTCGTCAACAACCGACCGGTCAAAGCCGATGGTCGCATTCGGGCAGGCAGCAGAGTCGTCGTCGCGCACGACGGCGAACTGGTGTTCAGTATCGGCAAGGATGCCTTTCTGT
>JBEDHT010000098.1:0-3192 GCA_041174025.1 Pseudomonadota bacterium | reverse complement strand
TCCCAGGGCTTTGTCGCCCGCACCTATACCCAGCCGCAAGAACGGCTCAGTGCTGGCAGGCAATATCAACATCAGCGCTTGCGTATCGGTTATGTGTCGGCCGATTTCCGGGAGCATGCGGTGGGATTCTTGCTACCACCGATGCTCGCATCGCATCCGGCCGATCAATATGAACTGTATGCCTATGATTTCACGAAGGAAGAAAACACCACGCAGCGTGCCGCCATCAAGGCTTGCTTTGCGCATGTCCGATCCATCCATGCGCTCAGCGACCGTCAGGCGGCCGAGCTGATCCTGGCCGATGAAATCGACATCCTGATCGATTTGCACGGACTGAGCTCCGGCGCGCGCCCGGGGATTTTCGCTTTGCATCCGGCGCCGCGTCAGGGAACCTATCTCGGGTTCATCGGGCCGAGCGGCATGCCTTGGTTTGATTTTGTGCTGGCTGACCCTCAGGTGCTGCCGGCAGAACTGGCCAGTCACTTCAGCGAGAAGCCGGTCTATCTCAATACCAGCTTCATTCCGCTGGTGGAACATGCGGCACATCCGCAGACACCCGCGCTGAAGGATTTTGGGATTGCCGAGCACAGCTTTGTCATGGGTGCATTTGGTAATACCTACAAGATCACGCCCAGCATGTTCACGGTGTGGATGCGACTGTTGCAGCGCATACCCGAATCTGTTTTGTGGTTGATTGATGACAACGCCCAAACCACTGCCAATTTGCAGCGCGAAGCGCAGGCTCTGGGTGTTGCGGCAGAGCGCATCCTGTTTGCGCCGCGCACCACCCATGCCGAGTTCTGCGCCCGTCTGCCGCTGGTGGATGTCTATCTGGACACTTACCCCTACAACTGTGGTTCCACCACCAACGATGTGGTGCATGCCGGCGTGCCTTTTGTGACGCGGTACGGCAAGACCATGGTGTCGCGCATGGGCTTGAGCATTCTCACGGCATTGGGTGCGCAGGAAAATGCCACCCAAAGCTTTGAGGAATACGAAAACAAGGTGGTTGAGCTTTATCTGAAAAAACAGGCGGGGACGTTGCAGCGTGGCTACGCCTCTGCGCCGGCATTGCAAGTGGCGCAGGCGCTAAAGCAAATTTCCGGCGCCGCCATGCAGGCAACGGAAAAGACCATCGATAGCACGCCTGCCGTCAACCCTGCCGCATCGCCGCGACTGCAAGTTCATCACATCGCCTATTCCGAAGACACCAGCAAGGAACTGCCAGCGCAGTTTGTGTTGCTGGACAATCTGGATAACACCCGACCAGACTGGCGTGAATACTGGCCGATGCGCAGCTATCTGCTCAACCACGCACTGGACGACAACACTTTCTATGGCTTTTTGTCGCCCAAGTTTGGCTATAAAACCGGTCTTGATCATGCCGCGCTCACTGCCTTTGCCGCGCAACACGGTACCGACAGCGACGTTCTGATCTTCAGCCCGTTCTGGGACCTGAACAGTCTGTTCATGAATTCATTCTTGCAGGGCGAAGTGTTTCACCCTGGACTGCTGGATTGCGTGAAGGAATTCGCTAGCGTGACCGGAATGGGATTCGACCCGGCCCAGGCCGTGACGCATGCCGATAACACGGTGTTCTGTAATTACTTCCTGGCCAAAAAGGCGTTCTGGCTGCATTGGCTGGAGCTCGGCGAGCGAATGTTTCATCTTGCCGAGAACGGTCATTGCGCATTGTCCGGCGCACTGCGGGGCGATACCACCTATGGTGAAAAAGCCTTGCCGCAAAAGATCTTTGTGCAGGAACGCCTGGTCAATTTGTTGCTGGCCAGCGGCCAGTGGAACTCCAAGGCCTACAACATCTTTGATTTGAATGGGTCAACCACGCCGTTGAACCAGTTCTATGAACAGGCCGTCAGTGCCAACGCGCTGAAGCTTGCCTATTCCCAGACTGGCAACGCGATTTATCGCAATGCCTTTCTAAAACTGCAAAAGCAGGTTTGGGAGCAAAGCAATATCGGTGTGATCGGTCGTTGTGCCAATCCGCATGACCGACTTTCCGCCTAATCACTCAAGCATTGAAGGCAGATCCTGTGAGCAATTCCGATACGTTGATCGTCTATCACCTGTTTGAAAAAGATCAGACGTATATCGACAACTTTCATCATTTCTTGCGCTTTGGCTATCAGCCTGATTTCGACTACCTTGTGGTGATCGCCGGTGCCAACAACACAGCCTTGCCGGAGATGAGAAATATTCGTTATCTGCTTACCGATAACCACAACAACGACTATGGTGGCTATTGTGCTGCTGTGCAACAGACGCCGAATATTCTGCAATATGAAACGGTGTTCTTCATCAATTCGTCTGTGCGCGGCCCGTTTCTGCCGGGCGGTGACCCGCGCTGTTGGACCGATGTATTCAAGCAGCATTTCAGCGATGAGGTTGGCCTGGTGGGGACATCCATCAACATCCTTCATGACGATACGATCTTTGCCGAGCGCTATGAAAAGTCGTATCAGGCGGCCAAGCCTTACTCGCATGTGCAGACCACCGCTTATGCGTTGAACCGGCGCTGCCTCGAGGTTTTGATCGACGCCGGCTTCTATCAGCCTGCGGCCGAAATGGTGAAAGAGGACGTCATCACCCATTACGAGCTGAGGCTGTCGCAATTGCTGATCGAAAAGGGCTGGAACATCAAGTGCCTTTTACCCGAATACAACAACATCGATTACCGGTTGCCGCATCAGGATATCAATCCCACTTCGGGTTACGGCGATCCGAGCTATCCCTGTGGCTATTTCGGCCGAACCTTTCATCCCTATGAGGTGATGTTCATCAAAACCAACCGCGACATGCTGCGCGAGCAGTATCTCGAGCGCCTGGCCTATAGCGCGCACAGCGCCAGACCGGCAGGTGCCAATCTGCTGGAGCAGCCGGGCGTCGCGAGCTATGTCAGCAAGATTGAAGTGGCTGGTAAATCAAAAGAAACCGTGAATTTCAATGAAACGACGCTCAACCCGTTGCAAGTGATGAATTTTGTACGCGGTCTGGTGACGCAGCACCCGGAGTTCGCACAGACCATCGTGGAAATCGCCCAGGCAGGCGGTGGCCGCAGTCCGCGCTGAGCAGTCGTTATCGCCAAAGGAATCCGAACATGTCATTTACAACCCTCATCCCTGCCTACAAGGCCGAGTTTCTGATCGAGCTGCTGACCTGCATTCGCCGCCAGAG
>JBEDHT010000097.1:0-4470 GCA_041174025.1 Pseudomonadota bacterium | reverse complement strand
CTCTTGTTGCGATCTGGCTGGTGTCGATCAACAACAAGGATGGCGCTCCAGACGTCACCTTCATCACGCTGGAAGGCAAGAATATCCAGCTCTCGGAACTCAAGGGCAAAGTCGTTTTCGTCAATTTCTGGGCGACGGACTGCCCCGGTTGCATCAAGGAAATGCCCGATCTGATCAATACTTACAACCAGTATCGGGACAAAGGCTTTGAACTGATCGCCGTCGCCATGTCCTATGACCCGCCCAACCATGTGCTGAATTACACGCAGAAGAATGCACTGCCCTTCCCTGTCATGCACGACAGTTACGGCACCATCGCAGCGAGCTTCAATGATGTACGGGTAACGCCGACAGCCTTCATTCTGGACCAGCAAGGCCGTGTAATCCGCCGCATTGTCGGCGAAGTGGATTTTGCCGCACTGCACACCCTGCTCGACAGTCAGCTGGCTTCTGCAGCAAAATCCTGACACTTTAAAACAAGGACGGAAGAAACATATGGCCTGGTTGGAATCCTTTCACATCATTTTCATGGTGACCTGGTTTGCAGGGCTTTTTTATCTGCCGCGTCTTTATGTGTACCACGCAATGTGCGACATCAACGATCCGGCAGATGCTTCCAGCATCGCACGCTTCAAGGTCATGGAAAGAAAGCTGTTCTGGGGCATCATGACTCCGGGCGCCATCATCACCATTGCCCTGGGCATCACGCTCTGGCTGACCTACGGCTTCAGCGGCGGTTGGCTGCTGACCAAGCAGGCACTGGTCGCAGGGTTGGTCATCTACCACATCTACTGCGGCAAACTGCTGGTCGATTTCAAACATGACCGCAACAAGCACAGCCACGTCTACTACCGCTGGTTCAACGAAATCCCCGTGGTCGCATTGATTGCCATCGTTTTGCTTGTTGTATTCAAGCCATACTGAAAACACGGCCATGATCCATCACATCAATTTTGCAAAATCCATGAGAGTTTCAGCCCGCCCTCGGGCACAGGCAGATCAGCTGCTTGAGGATTTTTTTGCGGCTGTCGAAAAAACACCCGTCGCATCTGAAGAAACCCGGCAACAATGGCTACAATCCCTGACAGCACTGGCAACAACGCTGAAGATCAAACAGCCGGAACTGGTTGCCCGGCAGCTACTGTTCATCGCCACTGAAGCCGGAAAACGGGCGCAGCAATCACCTGACAACCGGGCGCTGCAACATGCACACACCGCTGCCAGGGCGTTACTGGCAGTGCAGAAACGCAAAGCGTTCGCAGCAAACAGTCATGCTTATGCCATGGCTGCCAGCTTTTTCCTGATTTTCGGCGTCAGCAGCATGCTGTTCACCAGCCATGCGCCCATGCCACAAGAGACCGTCGAAACCACCAGCCTGAATGAAGCCATCGCCGCCCCTGCGGCTGTTTTCGTCAACGCGAATCCTAAACGGCTGGCCGAAATGCATTCCTACCGCGAAAAAATGCGTCAGGGTACCTGCAACTTCCCCGAGGCCCTGATGCTGGACGAAGCTGATCGCGGCATTTATCTAAAGACCGTGGTCTATGGCGACATTCCGCACGACATCAAGGAGCAGCAAATCACTGCCAGACTGATGGAAAGCGTACGCTGCGACTTCACCCCGATGCTGATGAAAAACTCCATCGGTTGAATCCGGCTCCGGCGCAAGCCGGCAATCAATGCAAGCCATGAAATACAAACCATGAAATGCCAGCAATAAAAAAGGCGCTTCCGCGCCTTTTTCAAACAACAACCGCTTATTCGGACACCTTTTTCAGGTTCTCCAAACCGCTCTTCAGAATCGCCTCGACCGCAGCCTTGGCGGCGGCGTCATCCTGACCGGCAGCACCCGGGCTGGCTGGGTCCTTGCGCTTGAACATGGCACGCCAGGTGACGACACTCTTGCCGTCGCCCGCAGCTTCAACGCGGATATTGGCGCTGTATTCGCGTACCGGTAACGTACCCTCGGTAATCTCATACTTCATGAGCATGCGTTCAGCTTCAAACCCGGTCAGTACTTCCTTGACACTGCCGCCATCCTTGAAAGTCAGCGTACGGGTAGCGCCGGTTTCGCCTGCCTTGCCGCCGGTCATTTCTGTCTTCGCAATACCGGGATGCCAGCTCATGTCGGCATAATTACCTGCTTTCGCCCAGACCTTGTCTGCCGGCGCGTTGATTTCAACCGACTCTTTCAGACGAATTGTCTCGTCGATTGCTGCTGAAGCCGCGAAAGGCAATGCAAGCAGCAGCAATGCTGCAAAAAATCTACTCATGAAACACCTCATTGATGATTGATTGATAAATCCCTGAAACATCAGGCCGCTGTAATTTACCTGATTAATCTCGCGGGTAAAACCCTGAACTGCAGATTTTTGGCATCAAAAGCAATGCCGGAGCCGCAGGCATATACTCAGTAGTATATTTTTGGCATGAGTTCCGCTACACTTCATTCATGTCGGCACTCAAACAAAAAATCCTGCAGGTTGCCTCCGAGCTGTTCCAGACCCGCGGCATCAATGCTACCGGCGTCGACACCATTGTCGCTGTTGCCGGCACGACCAAGATGACGCTATACAAGCACTTCACCTCCAAGGAATTATTGATCATTGAGGTGCTGAAAAAGGGCCATCTGGATTTCCAGTCCTGGCTCAACGATCAGCTTTCGCGCTACAGCAAAAAACCATCCGAAAAGCTGCAAAAACTGTTCGATTTCATCGAGGAATGGATCAGCTCGCCGGACTATCACGGCATGGCGTTCCTCAAGGCATCGGCAGAATTCCCGGAAGAAAGCAGTGCCATCCACCGCCTTTCAGCCGAGCAATCGGAGCAATTCAGGGTTTATCTGGCCCGCTTGGCAGAAGATGCCGGGGTCAAGGATTACGAAGGCCTTTCATTGCAACTTTCATTACTGATTGAAGGCGCCATGCAGGCCGAGCAGATCCGGCGCGGTTCCGGCAGCCTGAAATACGCCAAAAAAGCCGCCAAAATCCTGATCGACGACGCACTCAAGCATTGAGATAACACGGGCACGCAGGCTTGCCTCGGGCCTGTTGCCTGCGGATAATGCAGTTTTAACCGGACAAGCCCCCCCCGATGCGAACCCTTATTTGCGGCTCACTGGCCTACGACACCATCATGGTGTTCCAAGACCAGTTCAAGAATCATATCCTCCCTGAAAACCTGCAAATCCTCAATGTCTGCTTTTTCGTGCCGGAAATGCGCCGTGAATTCGGCGGCACCGCAGGCAATATTGCCTACAACCTCAAGCTGTTGAACGGCGAACCGCTGATCATGGCGACCGTCGGCAACGACTTTGCCAGCTACAGCGAGTGGCTGGCAGAAAACGCCATCAATCCGCAACATATCAGAACCATCAGCGAAACTTATACCGCGCAGGCTTTCATCACGACCGATCTCGACGACAACCAGATCACCGCCTTCCACCCCGGCGCCATGCAGCAATCCCACCTCAACAGCGTGCAGGAAACCGAAAACGTCAAACTCGCCATCATCGCGCCGGACGGCCGTGAAGGCATGTTCATGCACGCACGCGAATGCGCGGAAGCGGGCATCCCCTTTCTGTTCGACCCGGGCCAGGGCCTGCCGATGTTCAGCGGAGACGAACTGCTGGACTTCATCGACAAGGCCGATTACGTAGCCGTCAATCATTATGAAGCCGAACTCCTGCAGGAAAAAACCGGTCTGACATTGGAAGCCCTGGCAAACAAGGTCAAGGCCCTGATCGCCACGCGCGGTGCCAAAGGCTCAACCATATATAGCGGCGGTCAACGCATCGAAATCCCTTGCGTTCAAGCAGATGCGCTGGTCGATCCGACCGGTTGCGGCGACGCTTATCGCGCTGGCCTGCTGTATGGTATCGCCAAGGGCTGGGACTGGAAAAAATCCGGCCAACTCGCCGCCGTGATGGGGGCGATCAAGATCGCCAGCCGCGGCGGCCAGAACCACCAGCCAGGCCGGGCTGAAATTGCCGCCCGCTACGAAAAAGCATTTAATGAAACAATTGATTTAAGCTGAATAAACCCCATAGAAATAAACCCCATAGAAAAAAGTGAGGCCCATGATGAAAACCACCCGCATACTCGTTCTGATGACACTCTCGCTCTTTCTTGCAGGCTGCGCCAGCTCGCAATCCGGCAGTGTCTACAGCCGTGATGAAGCCCGCAAAACGCAAACCATACGCACCGGCGTCGTGGAAAGCGTGCGCACCGTCAAGATCGAAGGTACAAAAACGCCTATTGGCACCGTTGCCGGCGCAGCAGTTGGCGGCATCGCCGGCAGCTCCATCGGCGGCGGCCGCGGCGCAGCCATCGCTACGGTGGTAGGTGCCGTTGCCGGCGGCCTTGCAGGTTCCGCTGCAGAAGAAGTCATCACGCGTCAGGACGGTCTGGAAATCACGGTCAAGCTCGACAGTGGCGGCATGGTAGCCATCGTGCAGGAAGCCGATGTCGC
>JBEDHT010000096.1:0-8000 GCA_041174025.1 Pseudomonadota bacterium | reverse complement strand
CGGCCTCGCCCGACATGACCAGATCAACGCCGTTGATGACAGCACCTGCTGCGTGCAGGGCTGCCTGCAAGGTCTGCGGACTGAGGGTGATGTCATCCGGCAGATGCAGCAAGCCCTGGGCGGGAACAGTTGCCTCGACCCAATCCAGATAAGCGGCGTCATGCACCCGCAACAACTGCTCGCGGCTGGCAGCGTCGGCCTGATAGTGATGCAGGTAATCATGAAGGCCGGAGGCAATCAGCTGATCCTCGATCGCATTGAGCCGCGCGGCGCATTCGGGATGATGCGGCCCGTTGTCATGCAAATGACAAGCCGGATGGGTAATGTAGGCGGTATGCATATTATTGATGGGAAAAGAAAATATCACACCTTACGTCATTCCCGAAACCGCGCAGCGGTTATCCGGAATCCAGTATTCTTAATGGGTTGCTGGATTCCGGGTTCGGCTTTCAGCCGCCCCGGAATGACAACATTTTTGTTTCGGTTCAATAAGCTGTTATCGGTTGATTGAAATCAATCGCGGCCAGGCGCTTTGGTTTACTATCTTAACTCAAAGCGCTTGACCGAAAACCCTTAACCGAAAGGCTCGTACAGCCGCCAGACACATGGGAAAGCACTATTTAAACAGCCTTTTTTCGCCCGCGTCCGTCGCGATATTCGGCGCCAGCAACCGTGCCGGTGCGATCGGCACCATCGTCTTCAAAAACATGCTGGAGAGCGGCTTCAAGGGCGCGCTCTACCCGGTCAACCCCAAGCACACCGAAATACAGGGCCGTCAGGCTTATGCCGCCATTGCCGACATCCGCGCGCCGGTTGAGCTGGCCGTCATCGCAACACCGCCGGAAACCGTGCCGTCCATCATGGAAGCCTGCGGCCTGCACGGCGTGCGCGCTGTCGTCATCATCACCGCCGGTTTCAGCGAAGCCGGCGCAGAAGGCGCCGCACTGGAACAGAAACTGCTGGAAACCGCGCGCCGCTACAACATCCGCCTGATCGGCCCCAACTGCCTCGGCATCATGCGGCCCTCGATCGGTCTCAACGCCACCTTCAACAAGGGTAATGCCAACAGCGGCAACATCGCCTTTGTCTCGCAATCGGGCGCCTTGTGCACGGCCATTCTGGATTGGGCACAGGCCAACGATGTCGGCTTCTCTAGCGTGGTTTCAATGGGCTCTTCGACCGATGTCGATTTCGGCGAGATTCTCGATTATCTGGTATCCGATCCAGAGACCCACAGCATCCTGATGTATATCGAAGGCATCCGCAATGCCCGCAGCTTCATGAGTGCGCTGCGCGCTGCGGCACGCTTGAAGCCGGTCGTGCTGGTCAAGGTCGGACGCCATGCCGCAGGCTCGAAAGCGGCGATGTCGCACACCGCATCGCTGGTCGGTGCCGACGACGTTTTCGATGCGGCGGTGAGCCGCGTCGGCGTTGTCCGGGTGCAAACCATCACGCAGTTGTTTACTGCCGCCAAGGCACTTTCCTGCGGCTTTCACCCGGTCGGCAACCGGCTTGCCATCGTCACCAACGGCGGCGGCCCCGGCGTTATGGCGACCGACCGCGCCGCCGACCTCGGCGTCAGCATGGCAGAACTTTCGCCTGCCACGATCGCCTGTCTCGACCGGCACCTGCCGTCGAACTGGCCGCGCGGCAACCCGGTGGACATCATCGGCGACGCGACGGCCGAACGCTATCACCATGCGGTGAAAGCCTGTCTGGAAGATGACAATGTCGATGGCGTGCTCGCCATCCTGACCCCGCAGGCCATGACCAAGCCGCTCGAATCGGCCAGGGCCGTGATCGACCTCGCCAACACGCACAGCAAACCGCTGCTGACCTGCTGGATGGGCGAGACCCAGGTCGCCGGAGCTCGCAACGCCTTCAACCAGGCCAGGAGACCACACTTCCGCACGCCGGAACCGGCGGTTGAGGTATTCGCCCACCTTTCTGCCTACTATCGCAACCAGCGCCTGCTGATGCAGATGCCGGGCCCGCTTTCCAGCCATATCGAGCCCGATATCGAGGGCGCACGGCTGATCATCGAGGGCGCCATGCAGGAGCACAGAAAAGTGCTGAGCGAGATGGAGTCGAAAGCACTGCTTGCCGCTTTCCACATCCCGGTAGCCAGAACCATGGTCGCGCATTCGCCCAACGAGGCACTCCTGATCGCGCAGCAGCTCGGCATGCCGGTCGCGATGAAAGTCAATTCGCGCGAGATCACGCACAAGAGCGATGTCGGCGGCGTGCTGCTCAACCTCAACAGCGCGCAGGAAGTCCGCAGCGGCTATCAGCACATCATCGACAACATTCAGCGCCGCCTGCCCGATGCCGTCATGGACGGCGTTTCAATCGAGCCCATGGTGGTGAAACCGAACGGCCGCGAGCTGATGATAGGCGTCACTGCCGACCCCATTTTCGGGCCTGTCATCACCTTCGGCGCCGGCGGCACCATGGTGGAGATCATGGCCGACCGCGCAGTGGCGCTGCCGCCGCTCAACCATTTTCTGGTGCAGGATCTGATCCAGCGTACCCACGTGGCGAAAATGCTGGGCACATTCAGAGGCATGGCCGCGGCTGACATGGCTGCGCTGGAAAACATACTGCTGCGTGTGTCGGAAATGGTCTGCGAACTGCCGCTACTGAAGGAAATGGATATCAATCCGCTGATCCTGGACGAGCACGGCGCACTGGCTGCCGATGCGCGGGTCGTGGTCGAATACCGGCAACCCAGCGCCGACCATTACGGCCACATGGCGATTCACCCCTACCCGACCCAGCTCATCAGCCAATGGCAGCTAGCCGACGGCACCGATATCACCATCCGTCCGATCCGGCCGGAAGATGCCGAGCTGGTGCAGAATTTCGTGCGCGGGCTGTCGGAAGAAGCGCGCTATTTCAGGTTCATGAACAGCGTGCATGAACTGACCGAGGCCATGCTGGTACGCTTCACGCAAATCGATTACAGCAAGGAAATCGCGCTGGTGGCAGTCACGCGCGAGGCGCCGGAAACCGAGCTCGGCGTCGCCCGTTTCGCCATCAATCCGGATGGGGAATCCTGCGAATTCGCCATCGTCGTCGCCGACCGCATGGCCGGCAAGGGGCTGGGCCAGAAACTGATGGTCTCGCTAATGGAAGCCGCACGCTCGAAAGGCCTGAAAAGCATCGAAGGCGAAGTGCTGAGCAACAACCACAACATGCTGAAGCTGACCAGGCGGCTGGGCTTCAGCCACAAGGTCAGCGAAGAAGATCACGGCATCATCAAGGTCAGCCTGGATCTATAGCGGCAGCTCAGGAAGAGCTGTCCACCCGTAACAGCAGGTAATCGGTACCGTGATACTGCAGGTGTTTGACCTCTTTCGCCATGCCGCGCAGCAAACGCAGCGAAAGCTCGCTTTCCGCATCGGCTTCGCCAACATCCGAAAGCGCCATCAGGGCTGATTCTGCATTGACGTTGGAAGGGGTGGAGACATACTCGATCTCGGCCTCGTTGCCGACCTGGCTCAGCTTGACGTGCAACCGCGAGGGTTTTTCGCCGCCCTTCGATTTCTCCTTGTTCTCCAGCAAAAACAGCAGTGCCTCTTCCGCGATCAGCATGAGGCGGTTTTCCGCTTTCTGATCCCAGGCCAGCCGCTTGCAGAAACCCTGCACCAGCGGGCGCAGTTCCAGCAGGCTGGAAACCTCCAGTGGTACGCTGGCGCGGTCGCGCGAACGCTTGCGGAACGACAGCAGCAACATGACTGCAATCGCCGTCAGGCCGCCGGAGGTGGTGCCGTTGGAGAGAAACAGCTTGGCCCATTCCGGCATCATCTCGTTGTAGAGAAACTCGCCCTGAAAGCCGACCCCGACCCAAAAGCCGAGACAGACCGCAATGCCGACCTCGAAAGTCATGACCTCTTCATTGACCATGCGCAGGCCGTGGCCGAACAGCAGCACCAGTATCATCAGGATATAAGTACCGGCCACCGGGCTCGGCATGCTGGAAACGATGGCGCATATCTTGGGCGAGAACGCCAGCAGGATAAAGAACAGGCCGCCCCACCAGCCGATGCGCCGGGCGGCGACGCCGGTCAGCTCCATGACGCCGACACTCATCGAGTAGACCGTGTTCGGCACCGTGCCGAGCGTACCAGCGATAAAACTGCCAAGACCGTCGGCGTTGATCGCGCCCTGCACCGAGCGGAAATCGATCGGCCGCGGCTTGCGATAGGAAGTGCGCTGCACGGCAATGCCGTCGGCATAGGTCTCGATACAGCCGACCATGGTAATCAGGATGAAAGCAGGCAAAAGTGCCCAGAAGGCGTGGTCGAATTCGAGCGAAAGGCCGGGCCAGCCGACTTGGGGCAGGCCGATCCAGGGCGCCGTTGCCACCGCCGAGGCATCGACCATGCCGTAAGCCGCTGCGACCGATGAGCCGACGACGACGCCGATCAGCGGCGCCCACAGGCGGATCATTTTCTTGCCGAACAGCGAAATCAGCACGATGGGCAACAGCGTGGCAAGAAAGACGGTGGGCACTGCGGTGCTGCCGACAAACGGGTCAGGCACTTTTTTCAGCATTTTCCACACCACCGGGGCGACGCTGAGCGCCATCAGCATCAACACCGTGCCGCCGACCGCAGGGGTGAGCACCTTGCGCAGGGCGCCCATTTTGGCGGTGAACAGAAACGCCGACAGCGAGGCGACGCAGACCAGCGTCGCCAGCAGCGGCACGCCGCCGCTTTCGACCGCAGACACCGCGACCGAAACGAAGGCGACATTGGAGCCGACGAACAAAACGAAACCGCCGCCGATGATGCCGATGCGGCTGACCTGCAGCCAGCTCGACACGCCGCAGGCCAATAATGCGGCGAACACCAGCCAACTGGTGCTGCCGGCATCCAGCCCGGCTGCGCGCGAAACCACCAGCGGCGTGATCATGATACCGGTGACGATGAGTACGGCGATCTGCGCGCCCAATCCGGCGGACAACAGATGCGATGGTTTCTCGTGCGGCTCGTAACGAACCTGACCTTCAGAAGACATTGTGGACTCCCCTTTTTATGTGCTCGCCGTGTCACTCACTCGCCGAAGAACGACGCTTGAATGGCACGACGAAACGACTGTTTACAGCACACCACCCCCCGGAAAACTCACAGCTTTTTGGTCAGCTGCAATTTGTTATAACCATCCTGCCTGCGGTAATCGAGCGCATCCATCATCGTGCGCATGAAATGCAGGCCGAGACCGCCCACCTTGCGCTCCTCGACCGTCGCATCGAGCTCCACCTCGGGCGCTTGCAGTATCGGGTTGAACGCCTCACCGTCATCAACGATGGTGATCACCAGCTGTTCTTCCTGCAACACCAGCGTGATCTCGATCTGATGATCGCCATGCTGCGGATAGCCGTAGGAGATGACGTTGGTCAGCAACTCATCGATCACCAGATTGACCTGGAAAATTGTTGCCGGCTCGATCTCATGCAAGGCAGCAAAGGCATCGATTCTCTCGGCCAGCAGGGGAATCTCCTGCAACCGGTTGCTGATGACGAATGTTTCCGTGGCCTTCATCAATAATCTCCGCTGATAGTCAGCGCTCCGCACGAGCAGCCTGATCTGCAACAACGATCTGCCTGACCAGCCAAAGCACGCGTTCGAATATGCCGGTACTGACAAACAGGGATTGCCTGACCGCAATATCAGGTTCACCTTCGCCACCCAGCAGGGAACTGCGGATCTGCTCCATCAGTGCGCTCCTGTCAGAAGTCAGCATCATCAGCATGTCGGCATCTTCCTCGTTCGTGACCGTATCCTGCAACACCGTGAGCACCAGATGCAAAGCCTCGACCATGCTCTGGCTCAGGCTGTTCTGCACATTGTGACTGCTGATCAGGGTATTCACAAAACTCAACAGCGAAGCCTGCAGGGAAATAATCGCTTCGTTACGGCCCTGCAGGGCAAAGATTCTCGCCACCAGCGCCGCCGGATTATCTTTCAGCGCCAGCGCTTCCATGAATGATTTGATCTCCCCTGCCACCAGCTCGCCGGCACGATGGCGCTCATCCGCGCCGGGCGTTTCCTGCTGGCCGTAACCTGAACGAAGTGGTTGCAGAAAATCCGCCAGACCGCCGAGCAGGCGGTCCTGCTCGCGCTTGACCAGTATCAGCGCCGTGTCCGGATCCTCGGCCGCTTCCGGGTAGATGAATTGCGGCTTGGCCAGCGGATGCTCCTGCGGCTCGGGAAACGTGCGTGCCAGCCATGCCTGCAAACGCTGATTCAACAAAGAGGCCGCCACCGCGCCGGCCACCTGCATGTAAAGATAAATGAGGGAAATGTGAAGTGCTGTACTGGCCGCGCTGGCCGGGGCTGATGGGGAAAATGCCGCTGTGTGCTGAAACAGGAAAAACAGGGGCAGGAGCACGACCACACCGGCACCCTTGACCAGGCACTGGTATACCGCCAGCTGTTTCTGCAGGCCGTCGAGATGGGAAGTCATCAGCAACAGGCTGAGTCCGGAACCTATATTGGCGCCGAACACGATGATCACCGCATCCTCATAGCCGATCACGCCGGTCAGATTGAGCGTGATCGCCACGATGGTGACCGTGGAGGCCGATTGCGTCAGCAGCGTGACCAGAACGCCCACCAGAAAGGCGAACAGGCTGATCTCGGAAGCGAATTCGATGAACTCCCTTGCCCATTCCGATTGCTGAATCAGTTGCCCGCCTTCCTTGATCATGCCCAGTCCGAACAGCAGGATGCCGAGCGCAAACATCAGCATGACGCTATGGCGGGCATGCTGGTAACGGTCGAGCTTGAGCAGATGCGCGATACCGACCAGTGCGACCAGATAGAGACCGGCCAGACGGATATCGATCGCCACCAGAAAAACCAGCAGCGAGGTACCGGCGCTGGACCAGGCCAGCAGCGTCAGCACCTTTTCCCGGCTGAGCAGGCCGGAATTGGCCAGCCCCATGCAGATGAAAGCCGAACCGCTGGTACTTTGCGTCACCGCGCCGATAGAGATGCCGGCCAACACACGTTTCCAGTAACCGTCAGTAATGCCGCTCAGCAGAAGACGCAGGCGTTGCCCGGCCAATGCCTGCATGCTGCCGGAAAGCAAATGCAGCCCGGAAAGAAAAAGGCCGAGGCCGGCCAGCGCAGAAGCGGTTTCCAGCATCGCATCAATCCCTGGTTGCGCGCAACACGCCGTAAAGACTTGCCGCCGTAATGACCAGCACGATCAGCATGCTGATCGCTATGAAATTGCGTAATCCCAGATAGCGCTCGTGCAATTGCTCAAGATTCGATGCAGCAATACGGTCTGCCAACGCTGAAATATCCGTGGCGAGCCGGTTGATGCCTTCTTCCAGACCACGGTCCAGACCGCGCACCTGCCTGTCCGCCGTTCTCGCCCGCGTCAGATCGAGCCCGCCCGCCTGTGGCAACGCCTCGCGATAAGATTTGCCCAGAAGCTGATGCTGCGCTGCGATTGCTTTCGCACTTGCAGCGTAATCCGCCAGTTCCGCAATATCCGAACGCTGGCCGATCACAGCAAGATGCGTCTGCACTTCGCTTTCCTGATCCTCAAAAGCGGCAAAATATTTGCGCCTGTCCTGGTCGTCATCACCCCTGAGCAGGACGTTCTTCCATTCCTGCACCTGCACCTTGAAAGCGATCTGCGCTTGCAGCGCATGGTCTTCCAGTTCGGCGGCTTCGCTGAAACGGGCGAAGCTTTTCTCGTAAGCCCGGTTCATAGACCAGATTGAAAACAGCGAAATCATTGCCATCAGTGCGATAAAAACCAGCCAGGTCCAGCTGAATGAAATAAGGGCCCGCCGCAGGTCGGATTTTTTATTCATGAAAGTTTCTTTAAAAATTAACCGGGTTAAATTTATCCGACTTTACTGATTAGCCAAATTAACCTTTAATGACATTAATTACAAATATTGCAATGTTGCATATAGTTGCGTGAACAGACGAGCCGAACGCGAGAAACGGCCTTCAAATAACGAGAGAGTGGGT
>JBEDHT010000095.1:0-4577 GCA_041174025.1 Pseudomonadota bacterium | reverse complement strand
AGGTTGCGTGACGACCGCAATGCCGGGCACCATTGTCGATGTCAAGGTTGCTGCAGGCGACAAGGTCAATGCCGGCGATGCCGTGCTGGTGATTGAAGCCATGAAGATGGAGAACGAAATTCAGGCCTCGAAATCCGGCGTGGTCGTTGCCGTGCATGTCAAAAAAGGCGACAGCGTGACACCGGACGAATCCCTGCTGGAGATCCAGCCGGCTTGATTCGGTCTGTTTAAAGCCGCAAACTATGGCCGGTAGCGTTTGCTACCGGCTTTTTTTGTTTATTTCATTGATGGTCCACACATGCAATCCCAGAACCTGATTCTCGCCTCCTCATCCATCTATCGCCGCGAACTGCTGCAGCGATTGCAACTACCTTTTTCCTGCATTGCGCCTGAGGTTGACGAGACGCCGCTGGCCGGTGAACTGCCGCAGCAAACCGCGCTGCGGCTGGCAGAAGTGAAAGCCCGCAAAGTGGCTGAAGCGCATTCTGACGCCTTGATCATTGGCTGCGACCAAGTGGCCACCCTGGACAACCAGCAACTTGGAAAACCTTTACATCATGACAAAGCCGTTAAACAGCTCAGCATGATGCGCGGCCGTGAAGTCGTCTTTCACAGTGCGCTCTGCCTTTACAATGCAGCCACAGGGAACATCCAGTCTGAAGTGGTGCCTTATGTGGTGAAATTCAGAAACTTGAGCGATGACCAGATCGAGCGCTATCTCCGCAAGGAGCAGCCGTATCATTGTGCTGGCAGTGCCAAATCCGAGGGTCTCGGCATTGCATTGATTGAATCGATGACCGGGGAAGACCCCAATGCCTTGATCGGCCTGCCCTTGATCAGGCTGGTCAGCATGCTGCAGCGCGAGGATGTCGACGTCATTTAGCGTGAACACGCCTTGGCAGCCGGCACTTCATAAACTCTTTGCAGGAGAAATCAGATGTTCAAAATCTCGCCCCTTTTCTGTTGCATGGCAGCATCAATCACATTGGTATCGAGCGTATCCGCTACGGAAATTCGCAGTACGCTTGCCGACCAGCGCGAACTGGCGGTGACGATCTATAACAATGATCTGGCTCTGGTCAAAGACCAGCGCAAAGTCAAACTCGAAAGCGGTCTCAATAGTCTGGCACTGCGTGATGTCAGTGCGCAGATCCGACCTGAGACAGCTTTGCTGAAAAGCCTTGATGGCCGATTCTCGGTACTTGAACAGAACTTTGATTTCGATCTGCTGACACCGCAGAAACTGCTGGAGAAATTCGTCGGCAAGTCTGTCGAAGTCATTCAAACCAATCCGGCGAGCGGTGTCGAGAAACGTGAGCAAGCCGATGTGCTGGCAGCCAATGACGGTGTCGTGTTGAAAATCGGCGATCGCATCGAAACCGGCATGCCCGGACGCATCATTTACAGCAATGTGCCGTCAGACCTGCGCGACCGGCCGACGCTGGTGGTCAAGCTAGACAACAAAACAAACAAGGAACAGAACGTCGAACTCAGCTACCTGACCGGCGGGCTGGGCTGGAGAGCGGACTATGTCGCTGAGCTCAATGCTGCCGATGACAGGCTCGACCTCTCAGGTTGGGTCACGCTGACCAACACCAGCGGCACAACCTATCGCAATGCCAGGCTGCAGCTGGTTGCCGGTGACGTCAACCGCGTTCAGGAGCGAGGGCCGGCTATCGGTGGGATTGTGCGCAAGGAAATGATGGCGATGGATGCAGCAGCGCCGATGGAGCAGGAATCATTGCTGGAATACCATCTTTACACGCTTGAGCGCCCTACCACGATCGCAGAGAGCCAGACCAAGCAAGTCGCACTGCTTTCGGCAACTGCCATTCCCGCCCGCAAGGAAATGCTGTTGAAAGGCTCAGACTATTACTATCGGGCGAGCTATGGCGATCTCGGCCATAAAATGAAAGTCGGCGTCTATGTCGAATTCGATAACAAGGAAAGTGCAAGGCTCGGTATACCTTTACCCAAGGGCATCATGCGTGTTTACAAGAAAGACAGCAGCGGCAATGCCCAGTTTGTCGGCGAAGATGCAATTGATCACACACCGAAAAACGAGACCGTGCGACTCAAACTTGGCGACGCATTCGACGTAACCGCCGACAAGAAACAGACCGACTTCAAGAAACTGCCAGCCCCGGCAAAAGGCAGCAATGCGTTTGAGAGCGCCTATGAAATCGTGCTGAAGAACGCCAAAAAAGAACGTGTCACCGTGACTGTGCAGGAGCCTGTTCCAGGCGACTGGAAACTGCTCGAAAGCAGCCATCCAGGCACAAAGGCCAGCAGCAATACCGCTGTCTGGAAAATTGAAATTCCGGCAGAGGCAAATGTGACTTTGCGCTATCGGGTGCAGGTCAAATATTGATGAAGGGAACGCTTTATCTGTTACCGGTCACCCTGGGTTCGGGCGAGGCATCACTGGTGTTGCCGCAGCCTGTCATCGAGCTCGCGCGCAGACTTGACACCTTTGTTGTCGAAAACGAAAAGTCTGCCCGTCAGTTTCTCAGCGCTATCAAGCCTCTGAAACCGGTGCGCGAACTGGAGCTGCTGACACTGAACGAACATACTGCAGATCAGGATATCCCAGCGTTGCTGGCGCCCTTGCTGGCCGGTCGTGACGTAGCAGTGATGTCTGAGGCCGGATGCCCCGGCATTGCCGACCCGGGCGCCAGACTTGTTGCCTTGGCACATCGTCGCGGCATCGCTGTAAAGCCTCTGGTAGGGCCCTCTTCCATACTGCTGGCGCTGATTGCCTCGGGCCTCGATGGCCAGCGTTTCAGCTTTCTTGGCTATTTACCGGCAGAAAAAGCCGCAAGAATCGACAAGCTGAGAGAAATCGAACAGCGATCGGCAAAACTGGATGAAACGCAGATATTCATCGAAACGCCCTATCGCAACCAGCATTTGTTCGAGGATATGATTATGCAATGCCGGGCCGATACCAGACTGTGTGTGGCGACCAATCTCACGCTTGATGACGAGCGGATTCAGACCAGAACTGCCGCCGAATGGAAAACTTCAGCCCTGCCGGACCTGCACAAAAAGCCTACCGTATTTTTACTGCTGGCTTCCTGAATATGAACTGCGGTAAATTGGTTTATTGATTGACAGGAGACTCCCATGCTCAATAACGCCATGAAAATGATGCTGACTGTTGCCGGCATCTCCAGCCTCAGTGCAATCGCACCAATATCCGCTGCACAGGCATCTGATGACCTGCACGCCAAATTTACGGAAGAAAGCCGCAAGACTGCACAGGAGTTCATGCAGCAACTCGCCGGCACCTTGAAGCAACAACTGGATTCAAACGGTACCGAGAGCGCAATCAAGGTGTGCAAGGAAATCGCCCCTGCACTGGCGCTTCAGTACTCGATTGATGGCAAGACAGTAAAACGGGTTTCATTGAAGCCGCGCAATGAGTCGCTGGGAACGCCCGGCCCGGAAGAAACCGCCATGCTGGTGGAGTTTGATGAAAAGCAGCGCAGCGGTGCCGATGCAAAAAGCCTGGAAATGACCAAAGTTTACAAGGATGCCGAAGGTAGCTGGCTGCATTACATGAAGGCGATTCCAACCCAGCAAGTTTGTCTGCAATGTCATGGCAAACCGGACAATATTGCCGATAACGTGCGGGCGTTGCTGGCGAAAGAATATCCGGCAGACCGCGCCACCGGCTACAGCCCCGGCGAAATACGCGGTGCCGTTTCGATTCGCCGTGCAATCAAATAGAGCAGTCTGATTCCAGGATTTTTCTTACCGGGGCATAGCTGCGCCGGTGTATGGATGATACGCCATGCAGGCGTAGCATCTCCAGATGATAAGGGGTCGGATAGCCTTTGTGCCTGGCAAAGCCATACTGGGGATATTTTGTATCCAGGTCATATAGTTCGGCATCTCTTGCAGTTTTAGCCAGAATTGAAGCAGCAGAAATGGCCTGTACCTTACTATCGCCTTTGATAATGGCCTCGCACGGCAAATCAATGTCTGGCGTTTTATTGCCGTCTATTTGAACCAAATCCGGCGCAATACCAAATTGTTGCCGCATCTTTT
Source organism: Pseudomonadota bacterium (assembly GCA_041174025.1). GTDB lineage: Bacteria > Pseudomonadota > Gammaproteobacteria > Burkholderiales > Methylophilaceae > UBA6140. The sequence continues at coordinate 524 of JBEDHT010000095.1, read as the reverse complement.
CAATCGCACGCTGCATTGCGAGCAAACTGGCCTGAAGAATGTTGATGTGATCAATCTCTTCAACACTGCTGCTGCATACAGCCCACGCGAGCGCATGCTCCTTGATTTGAATCGCCAATGCATCGCGTCTTTTTTCAGTGAGTTTCTTGGAGTCTGCCAAACCCGCAATGGGGCGATCAGGGTCCAATATCACTGCTGCCGCAAATACCGCTCCTGCCAAAGGCCCCCTGCCCGCTTCATCAACACCGCAGATCAGCAGCAATTTCCGCTGCCTTTATAAATTGGCGAGGATGGCATCGGCGGCTTTTTCTTCTGTGTTCTGACGCAGAAGTTGGTGCATGCGCGTGAATTCTTCACGGATATCCTTCATCAAGGCTTCGTCATTGATCATGCGCAAGGTGGCGTCGGCGAGCTTTTCAGGCGTTGCATCATGTTGCAAAAGCTCAGGTACGACGAAACGTCCAGCCAGAATGTTGGGCAGTCCGACATAAGGCAAATAATTCATGCGTTTGAGCAAAAACCAG